>NZ_JBALNX010000051.1:0-75729 GCF_036962035.1 Bacillus sp. JJ1773 | reverse complement strand
GCTCATAAATGTCTTTTTTCAAGAAAAAGACTAAAAAATAAACGTTGACGTTTTTGTTCGTTCAGTTTTCAAAGAACTACCTTATCGCCCAGAAGCGACTTTTTAAATTTATCATCTTTTGCTTAAAGTGTCAACAACTTTTATTGAGTTTGTTTCAACTCGTCAGCAGCGACGTTTATTAATATAACAACAAAAAAAACAGAAGTCAATAGAATTTATTATATTATTTCATCCTTTTTGTTCTCTCCACTGAATGTTTCGTGTATATCTCAGAATATCGTTTGGTGAAGCTACCCTCTTAAATAAAGAAAATAATATCTTATATCTCTCCTCCATTGCCCTTTTTACAATATGATCAATTCGTTCATCGTTTAAGTAAAACAGAATTTCATCCATTTCTCTCTTAATTAAGTATTGTATTTCCTTCTGTTCTCTATTATTAATTAAAATTCCTAGCACACTATATCACTCTCTCTTGATTTGGTTTTTGTAGTATTTTCCAAATAAAAATATTTTATGAATTTCTTTTTAAACTCATTTATTGAAATTCTGCGCATAAGATTGAGACAAGGAGTATTGGACGAGGTGAGAGAGAAATGAATTTCTTTTATATTTGGAATGGAAAGTCAATAAAAAAAATGGCTTTAATCATGGTTTTCGCTTTCTTTGCTGCATGGTTCTTATATATTGGGAACATTGTCTACATGCCGGCCTTTTCAACGAAAGATGGACCGAGAGCTGTATATAAGGGGGAAAAGGACCTTGCCCTTACCTTTAATATAGGATGGGGGGACGAAAAGGCAGAACCTATTCTTAATGTTCTACAAAAGGAAAATGTTAAATCAGCCACCTTCTTCCTTTCAGGTTCATGGGCAGAGCGCCACCCAGATTTAGTGGCTAGAATCGTAAAAGGAGGATATGAAATTGGCATTCTTGGCTATAATTATGAGGATTATTCAGACCTTGAGGATGCCAAAATTAGGCAGGATTTAGCAAAGGCTCAGGTAGTGTTTAAAAAACTAAACATAAAAGATATTAAGCTTGTTCGCGCCCCTACTGGTCATTTCGATCAAAGGACTCTAAAAATTGCCGATAGACTCGGATATTCAGTTGTTCATTGGAGCATTGATTCGAAGGACTGGACGAACCCGGGTATTGAGGAAATCGTCAACAATGTCTCACGAGCAAAAAAGGGGGATATTATACTCCTTCATGCTTCAGATTCTGCCAAACAAACAGCTAAAGCCTTGCCGCAAATCATAAATAATGTGAATAAAAAAGGGCTAAAGCTCGTGACCGTTTCTGAGATGCTTGCAAATGCCGAAACGAAAACTAAAGAAATTAATTAAAAGCCGCCCATTATTTGGACGGCTCTTTTGATGAGATTTGTTGTCTTTGTACTTGAGATTTTTCATTAAGCTTTTGAAGAATAAGCAGCTGATACGCGTTACATACTAATAATGGAAATATCATAAGGTATACCCAGCTCTGCTCGTTAACCCTTAAGACTGGAACCCACTCAATCGTGGTCACGACAACCATGAAGAAAACAGCAGGAATAAATGCATCCTTATTCGTTAATTTCACCTTAATGGAAGCTACCAGAATAGCAGCAGCCAATATAAATAAGGCAATACCGATATAAGGCATTATGCTTTCTCCCTCTTCAGCAAAAGCACTATAGCGGAAATAAACTAAATCAAATAGAACGAACAAAGTAAGAAAAACTTGAACAGCATTCCACAAAGATCGCGATTTAAAAATTCCTAACCCGAATCGATGGATAGTCAAATAGGCAAAGAAGCCCATTTGGCTCAAAATACTAAAAATTAATCCAACTCCAATTAACCATAATAATACTGATAATATTTCAAGAAAATCAAAGGGAACAAATATAGATTCGAATTCTTTCCATCTAACAATAAAACCAACAACCCCAGTAGTTAATCCCCCTACCAAAAGTGTGGATAGAAACAGCTTTACCCAATTCCGGCTAGTCAACTTATTTTTCCTCCATAGTAAAAATTATTCACCTATATGATTGTACCAACCATGCTTTGAAAAATCTAGGTATTGTATTTTGAGGCGAATAAAATTTGGCCTTTTTCTTCATTCTAGAAATAAGGATACCTTCTCCTGAAAGGAGCTTCAAAATATGATAAAGACATTCCGTTTGCTCCTGCCAATTCTGCTGATCATTCTCATGACGGGCTGTGCTCAAGGTGAAACTGGCGGCAATCAGATGGATTATGAGCAAACCAAAAAGATGGTTGTCGATATTCTGAAAACGGATGACGGTAAAAAAGCGATAAAAGAACTAATGGAAGATGATAAAATCAAACAGCAGCTTATCATGGATCAGAAAGTTGTTTCAGAGACGATCGAAAAAACCTTAACTTCCGATAAGGGAACAGACTTCTGGAAGAAATCATTTGAGGATCCTAAATTTGCTGAAAGTATTGCTAAAAGCATGAAAAAAGAAAATGAAAAGCTTCTTAAAGATTTAATGAAGGATCCGGAGTACCGCGGTATGATGATTGAAGTCTTACAAGACCCAGCACTAGAAAAAGACGTAACAAAAGTATTAAAAAGCAAGGAATACCGTGAGCATTTGCAAACCGTTGTAAAGGAAACCTTAGAAAGCCCGCTCTTTAAAGCCAAAATTCAAGACATTCTTTTAAAAGCTGCAAATGAAGTAAAAAGTGGCGAGAAAAGCGGAGGGAAAGAGGGCGGCAGTAGCGAAGAAACTGCTGGCGGTGGCTCAGAGGGCAGCGGGGACGGTGGCGGATAATGCCCGCTGCCAAACATAAAAAACCTCTTCCTAAGGGAAGAGGTTTTTTTACTGTTATTTTTCTAATGTTTGTACAATCTTTTGCGCAATATCACTATAGATCTTACCTAGCTTATGATCCTCATCATAGACGGATGGAGCAAAATCTTCTTCGTTCCAATTAGGCTGCTCTAACGGCAATTGCCCTAGCACATTTGTTTGAAGCTCCTCAGCCAGCTTTTCGCCTCCGCCTTTTCCAAAGACATATTCCTTTTCGCCCGTAAGCTTACTTTCAAAATAGGACATATTTTCAACGACCCCTAATATTTCATGCTGTGTTCGGATCGCCATGGCGCCGGCACGGGCTGCAACAAAAGCAGCTGTTGGATGTGGCGTTGTAACAACGATTTCTTTACAAGACGGAAGCATCGTATGAACATCTAATGCAACATCCCCTGTACCTGGAGGAAGATCTAATAATAAGTAATCAATATCTCCCCACTCGACTTCATTAAAGAAGCTGTTTAACATTTTTCCTAGCATAGGACCTCTCCAAATGATCGGAGAATTATCTTCAACAAAGAATCCCATCGAAATTACTTTTACCCCAAACCGGTCCACTGGAATAATCTTTTCCCCTCTTACGACTGGGCGAGTCGTAATGCCCATCATATCAGGCACGCTAAATCCATAAATATCAGCATCAATCAGACCGACCTTCTTACCTAGTCTTGCCAAAGAAACGGCCAGGTTTACAGATACAGTCGATTTCCCTACTCCGCCTTTCCCGCTTGCAATCGCAATAAAGGTTGTTTTGCTATCTGGGGAGAGCAATCCTTTATCTTCCTCTTTCGCTGCTTGGCGATATTGGGATAAAGTTTCTTCTGGAAGCTCGCTGAATCGGATTCCAACCGATGCCGCACCTGCCTCTTTTAGAAGGTTTACTACTTGAGTTTGGAGCTGAAGCTGCTCTGCTGTCCCTGTTTTAGCAATTTGCACCTTCACGCTTACATGATTTTTTTCTTCTTTAATCTTTATTTCTTCAATTGCGTTTAATTCGCCTAAAGTTTTATGTAAAAATGGTTCCTGCAGTCCACTTAAGACTTCTCTTATATTTTGTTCTGTTAACAAATTAAGCACCTGCCTTATTGTATTCGTTTCCATTAAAGTATACCATATCAGTTATTCCTCACTGTTAATTGTATCACACCTTATTGCCTCATTAATAAAGAAAAAGATGCTTTTCAAAACAGCACCTTTCATTCCGTCTCTATTAATTCTTTTTCATCAGAATAGTAACGCAAAACCCCCGTATAAATGGAGGCGGCCACTTTATTCTGATATTCCTCTTTCTTTAAGTTCGCTCTCTCTGCATAGTTTGATAAAAAACCAATCTCCACGAGAGAGCCGGAAATTTGTGCATTCTTCAGTATATATACACTGTTCAGCTCTTTTGCTTTTCTAGTCGTATTCTCAAGATTTCGCCGAAGCTCATCTTGAATAAACTTAGCCGATCGAGCATTTCCATCTCGTTTTGTAGTATAAAAGGTTTGGGCCCCGCTCCACCGAGGAGAAGGAATGGAATTTAAATGAATACTTACAAAGAACTCTGCCCCTGAGTTATTGATCATATCCAGCCTTTGTTTTAAATCCTCAACTTTTCTTCTGCTGTATCCCCTTGTCCCTTCTGGAGCTAAATCCCGATCGTCCTCTCTTGTCATCAGAACAAGTGCCCCCTGCTGCTGGAGAAGATCCCGAACCTTTAGAGATACCGCGAGAGCAATGTCTTTTTCAAGTACCTCATCATCACCTGCACCCCCATCCGGCCCTCCATGACCGGGATCCAGCAAAATGATTTTTCCTGTCAGAGGCAAGTTCCATGATTCCCATGAATCATTATCTGTGAAATCATATTGCAAAATAAAAAATAAGATGATTAGGCCAATGGCAAAAGCCACTTTTTTTAGTCTATTCCCCATTAAATAGTCAGTCCTCCCGCTCGTCCTCAATTCAATATATGGGACGAGTTGGAAAAATAGAACTTTTAGATGACTATTAACAACTAAAGCTTGGACTGCAAATAGCTAATACCCCATTTTCAAAAAAAAAGAAAACTGACCCATATAGAGTCAGTCTCTCAATCCTAACTACGCTTTTCTTGCATTCATCAATGTTGCTTCATACTCTGTCAAAGACTCATCAAGAATTCGTAACCCTTTATCGATTTGTTCCTTTGTGACGGTTAGCGGAGGAATCATTCGGATGACCTCGCTGTGATTTCCGCAAAGGTAGAAAAGTACCCCTTTTTCTAACGCTAAATCAAGAATTTTTAATAATCCCTCTCCATTCGGCTCCCCGGTTTTTGGATGAATGATTTCAATTCCAATCATTAACCCTACAGCCCGGACACTTCCTATGACACTGTGTCGATCCTTCATTTGTTCAAGCTTCTCGACCGCGTACCTGCCCATCCGTTTTGTGTTATCAAGAAGATTCTCCTCTTTTAATACTTCTAATGTTGCTAAGGCAACAGAGCAAGCAATTGGGTTGCCTCCAAATGTCGTCCCATGACTTCCAAGTGGCCACTGCTTCATTAATTCACTAGAAGCAACGGTCGCACTTAGAGGGAGACCTGAAGCAATGCCCTTTGCAATGGCCATAATATCTGGTGTAACCCCAAAAGTCTGTGCGGCAAACCATTCTCCTGTTCGCCCAAAACCCGTTTGGACTTCATCAAAAATAAGTAAGATTTGATGGCGATCACATATTTCACGTACCTTTTTCAGCCATCCTTTTGGAGGAACAATATAGCCCCCCTCCCCAAGAACAGGTTCTAGAATCACACATGCTACTTCTTCGGGAGTAACTTGATGACTAAATAATGCGGCAAAGTTTTTTTCCAATTGAGCAATGACATAGGCTTCAGGATCAGAACCTGGAGGGCAGTCCTTAGTATTTGCATATGGAATTTGATACGTTAGTCCTGATGGCTGCATAAATTTTCGGTATTTACTTTTAGAAGTCGTTACACTTAACGCACCTAATGAGCGGCCATGGAAACAGCCTGTAAATGAAATGACATAAGGACGCTTCGTTACGTACTTCGCCAGTTTGATTGCTCCTTCAATCGCTTCTGCCCCACTGTTAGAAAAGAAAAAACAATCTAGATCGCCTGGTAGAATACCTGCCAATTCATCAGCCAATCGCAATATAGATTCATACATAATGACACCCGAAGGTCCATGCACTAAACTATCAGCTGCATCTTTAATCGCTTGAACGACTTTCGGATGGCGATGTCCAACATTCGTTACTGCAATTCCAGACGTAAAATCAAGATATTCCCTGCCATCCGCCCCGTAATAATAGCAGCCTTCTTCTTTTACAACTGGAAGGTTTGGGTGATCCTTAGCCATACTTGGCGCAAGCCGGTTTGGCATATTATTCATGAGATGAGCCCATTTATTCTCCATATAATTGACCTCCACATTCTAATTCGACTCTTCAAAATAAACAATCTGTCATTTAATCTTTAAACTTTCTTCTCGAATGAGCGTCAATAATTCCTCTTTGTAAGCTCCAAACTCTGCAGTTCCCTTCACGCTAAACTCTCTCGGTCTATCGAGTGATATCTGAACCTTTTTCTTTAAACGCCCTGGCCTTGCCGTCATGACATAAACAGAGTCCGCTAAGAAGATAGATTCCTCCACATCATGGGTAATAAATAAAATCGTTTTTTTAGATTCCTCCCATGCTTTCAGCAGCACTTCCTGCATGATATTTCTTGTTTGGGCATCAAGCGCGCCAAATGGCTCATCCATTAATAATATTTTCGGATCGTTCGCCAATGCGCGGGCAATCGCGACACGCTGCTTCATTCCGCCTGATAGTTGGATCGGGTAATGCTTCTCAAACCCTTCTAAATCAATTAATTGCAAATAATGCCGTGCCACATCATCCCGCTCTTTTTGCGAGACCCCCTTAAGCTTTAACCCAAATGTAATATTTTCCTTCACATTCAACCATGGATATAATGTGTATGATTGAAAAACCATTCCACGGTCAGGTCCTGGCCTCTTAATTTCCTTCCCATCAAGAAGAACAGTCCCAGATGTCGATTCCTCTAAGCCGGCTACGATGCGCAATACCGTTGATTTCCCGCACCCCGAAGGCCCTAAGATGGTTACAAATTCCCCATCATCAATGGTAAAAGAGGTTTTTTCCAAGGCTGTGGTTTCTCCGCTTCTCGTTTTAAAGATTTTCCCAACATCTCTTATTTCCAGCTTTGACGGTTTCGTATCAGGAAGAATCTTCGGATCGAATGTTCTCGCTTCACTGATTTCCAACTTCGGTGTTCCCATATTAGTAACCATCCTTTCTCATCCAAGAAAACGAAGCTCGGTAAATGGCTTTAAACAATAAATCAGTTATCAGCCCTAGCAAACCGATAATCAGGATTCCAACGATAATTTTGTCTGGCTTCAGAAAACGGGAAGCTTGCATAATCATATATCCTAAACCACTAGATGCCCCGACAATCTCTGCAACGACTAAATAAGTCCACGCCCATCCAAACGTTATGCGAAGGGTATCGACAATTCCCGGCAAGGAAGCCGGCAATATGACTTTGCTAAAAATTTGTCCCTTTTTAGCCCCTAACGTATAGGAAACATCAATTAAATCGTTTTGAACGTTTTTTGTCACATCCATCACCATAAGCGTGAGCTGAAAAAACGTTCCTAAAAAAATAACTGACATTTTTTCGGTTTCACCAAGACCGATCCACAATATTAATAAAGGAATAAATGCAGAAGCAGGCATATAACGAATAAAACCAATGATCGGCTCAAAGGCTCCTTCAATAATTCGCAGCGACCCCATGAAAATTCCTAAAGGTATTCCAATGATAGCTGCAATTAGAAATCCCGCCAAAACCCTAGAAAAACTAATTCCGATATCAGAAAGGATTTCGCCATTGACAAATAAATCTATAGCTGTTGCTAATACTTTAGTAGGCGTGGGTAAAAATAAAGGATTCACAATCCCGCCATAGCTCAATGCTGACCAGATCCCAAAAACAAGAGCAAATATTATAAATCCTGCTGAAGTATAAATCGTCTTTGGTATTTCTTTTTTAGGAGTAAACCAATTTCCCCCCATTTATATCCCCCTGTCTATCGATCTATTTGAGTGAATGAAGAGGTACTAAGTTATGCCTCTTCATTCTTTTTTTAAGTTTATTGATTCGATACAAAGCTTCCGTTAAGGACGTCTTCTGCTTTCGGCTCTTTATCAATCAATTTTTGCTCTAAATAAAACTTGATGGCATTCTCTGTTGATTGATAGATGGACCCTTTGCTGCTTTCTGAGCCAAATAGTTTTTCATTATCTTCTTTTGTCATGAATTTCAAGCCTGTTTCCGTTGCTTCGAATTCTGCAACATCAATGTTCAAGCCTTTCGCCATAATTTCATTTGCTTCTTTTTTATTCTCTTTCCAATAATCCATTGCTTCTCCCATTGCCTTAACAAAAGCCTTTACATCTTCTGGACGGTTTTTAATAATATCCTCTTTAAAGCTAATAGTATCAACGATAATACCCGGCAGATCTTTAGTCGTTAACAAGACTTTTCCGTTCGCTTCTGCCCCTTTTGTTAACCAAGGCTCCCACGTAATAGCTGCATCAACTTTGCCCGCCGCAAACGCTGCACCAGCATCCCCAGCTGACATTTGCACGACTTCAATATCACTTTCCGTTAATCCCCCTTGCTTCAGCGCTGTTAAAGCAAGCATGTGGCTTGTGGAACCAACTTCAAATGCTACTTGTTTGCCTTTTAAGTCTTTCACGTCTTGAATGTCATTTTTAACAAGAATTCCATCCCCGCCATATGAATCATCCAGTAGCCATACCACTCGTACAGGTATATCTGCAGCCGCTAATGTTACTTGCACATCTAATGCCGTTGCCATGCCATCAATTTTTCCGCCTGCTAGTGCTTGTTTCCGTTCGCCTAATCCTTCAATAATTGAAAGCTCAACATTTACACCGTTTTTTTCAAAAAAGCCCTTTTCTTTTGCCAAAAATAGCGGTCCATATCCTGTCCAAGTCGGAAGGGTTACTCTTAACGGCTGCGAGGACTTTTCACCACCAGCCTTATTCGCTGCTTCTTCTTTTCCACAGGCTGCTAATGCGAGTAGCAGCATAAATGAACATACAATCATCAACCATTTCTTCATCAAATCTTCCCCCTCTTTTTTTGAAAATTACATGTTTTTCTACTAAATTACTTTGCAAGAATTGTGCCACTTTTATTTGATTCCATACTTTCTGATTTTCCTAACGATAGATGGCTGACTTATGCCTAACACCTTAGCCATTTGCGTTGTTGTTTTATAACGTTGCCTTGCATTGATAAGTACTTGCTTTTCCACATTCTCCAGAATCTCGGTAAGTGTCTGATTTCTGTCATCAAAGGAAGGAACATCTGAGACTGATTTTCTGTAATGATGAGGGAGGTTTTCCATTTCAATCAGGTGTTTAGATGAAGTGACCACAAGCCTTTCCATTAAATTAATCAACTCTCGTACATTTCCTCTCCATTCATGGGACAACAATACATGAATAACGCCTTCATCCAGACTTCGGGGACGATTATACTTTTCCGAAAAAAACTTAAGAAAATAATCAATTAAGGGAATAATATCGGTCGGACGCTTCCTTAAAGGTGGAATTGTAATTGGAACAACATTTAACCGGAAGAAAAGGTCCTTTCTAAACGTTCCGGCTTCCACAGCTTCCTCCAAATTTCGATTAGTGGCAGCTAGCATTCTAAAATCTGCGGTTCGCATTTTCGTGCCGCCAACTCGGTAAAACTGCTTCTCTTGGATGAACTTGAGTATTTTTACTTGATTGGCTAGTGACAGCTCGCCTATCTCATCTAAAAACAGCGTTCCACCATTAGCAAGCTCAGCCAGCCCTACCTTTCCTTTCGTATTTGCGCCAGTGAAAGCACCTGATTCATACCCGAAAAACTCTGCCTCAAAAAGCGACTCTGGGATCGCACCGCAATTCACTTCAATAAAGGGCCCTTTGTTTCGATTACTCTTTTTATGAATAAAGTTAGCAATGTGAGATTTACCCACTCCTGATTCACCAAGAAGCAGCACATTTACATCAATTTCAGCCACCTGTAAGGCTAGGTGAAGAACCTTTTTCATTTCGTCACATGTGGCAATCATGCCGTCTGTGTAATGAAGATTGCGAAGGATTTCGAGCTCCCCCTTCACTCTCTCCATTTCGTCCTCCATGTCCGTTAAGTATTTCTTCATGTTAAGCAGTTCTGTCACATCATGAGAATAACTAACAATCCGAACAAGCTTATTATTCGGGTCAAATACAGGAATGCCTGTAACAAGCAGCTTCTTCCCTTCCATGGTTGTTTGAACAAACGTAATTTTCTTCTTTTCTTTAATAACCATTGGTGTTAAAAGTGGGGTAAACACCCCCTCTTTTTCTAGGTCATAAACCGACCGGCCAACCATTTCATTTGACTTCATATTGTATATGGCTTCCGTTGCTTCACTAACCTTTAAAATCATTCCATCGGTATCCGTTACTAAAATGTCATCTCGCAAAGAGTGAAGAATTGCTTCATTTTCATTCCAAACTTTATTTTCCTCTAACAAAACTAGTTCCCCCTCTCCTGTTACTATTCACTCAAAAATTATTTAAAAATGAATAATTTTCAAACAAAATTACCTTATTCTCTAGTTATACCAAATGATAAAATATTTTTATACAATTTTGAATAATTTATTTATTATTGTATAGGATTTTTCAGTAATTTAAGGATTATATATCCAATTTCGAATCTAGTATGTAAAATCGGGGAGATAATCTGCTATTTAAACATAAAAGACCCTCAGCCAATTAGGTGAGAGTCATTGAAACGACAATATTAATGTTTCGTGAACGGTGGTCATATGGAGTATCTAGAAGACCTATTTATATAATCCTTGGCAATTCTCATTCTTTGGAGCAATCTTTAATGAAGCCTTAATCTATGTCTTTTTTCCCCTTTATCAAAACCTTCCATCCACCAGTATAAAACGTATTGCTCGCATAAATAATAGAGGGATTCACTCAATACCCCTTCTTCTCCATGTCCCCAATACAGCAGGAAATGATATAACGTATCAACTAAATGCTTTTCTTCTTGCCGGCAGCGGAATCTCACATCCTCTGCGCTTTCACCGTAATATCCAAACCGGCTAAAGTGCGCTCCTAGTAAGTAGGCTTCAATGGCCACATCATAGCAGGCTTCTTCTATTCCATTATTCATCAGCAGCCCGTTCATAAATCGTGAGGAACCAAAATGCTGCTGCACTTTTTCCTTTAGAGCTTTTATAGAAATTTCACGTAAAACGGATTTTTCATATTTAATTTGTTTTTCTCTTTTCTTTTCTACAAAGGTTGTAATTACATTCATGCTGTCTCACCTCTTATAAATAGTCTTTAACGATGCAAGGAGAGACATACAAAAAGGCCAACTGCCAATTTTTAATAAAAGCCTCAGAATTTTCTTAGGCCTAGCTAATCCTATTTAAATTCTCGTGAATGGGAAACCTAATACCATCAAAAAAATATGGAGGGTTTGCATTGATAAGAAAGCTTTTTTTATTGAGTATATTCGTTTTATTGCTAGGGATCTTCATCATTCCATATAACGCCAAGTCTGATTATGGAGTCGAAATCACAACTTCCTCGGAAATGAATGAGGACAATTCACTTTATAGAGAAATTGAAATGTATAGTGATCAGCATTATATTAAGCCAATTGATGCAAGAGTAGATAGAATATGGAAAGCGATACCCGGATACAATGGGCTAAGTGTAGACATTGAAGCTAGTTATAAAAAGATGAAAGCAAGCGGTGTTTTTAATAAAAACGATATCGTTTTTAAGGAAATATCACCAAATGTCCATTTAGAAAGTTTGGGGCCCCAACCGATTTATAGGGGTAATCCTGAGAAGCCTATGGTTGCTTTTTTAATTAATGTGGCCTGGGGAAATGAATACATCCCTGGAATGCTGGATGTTTTAAATAAACATCAAACAAAGGCAACGTTTTTTTTCGATGGAAGTTGGGTTAAAAAGAATCCCGATCTAGCCAAGTTGATTAAGGAGGCCGGTCATGAGATTGGCAACCACGCCTATAGTCATCCAAATCTCCAGCAGCGATCTGAGGCAGAAACTGTGGAAGAGTTAAAGAAGACAAATGATGTCATTAAAGAAACCATCGGCATCACTCCAGTGTGGTTTGCTCCACCAAGCGGAAGCTTTAATCAGGTCACCATTCAAGTCGCTAACCGGCTTAATATGAAAACCATTCTCTGGACAGTCGATACGGTTGATTGGAGAAAACCACCTGCTTCCGAAATGGTTAGAAGGGTTGTGTCAAAGATAGAGAATGGAGCAATGGTTCTCATGCATCCTACAAAGCCTACCGCCGAAGGATTGGAGACCATGATAACCAATATTAAAGCAAAAGGGTACAAACTCGGTACCGTGAGCGAGCTTATGAGCGAAAAGCGCGTTGATTAGTTAATAAGCCGAAATATCTATTAAGCAGGTAAAGCCCTAGGAACCTCTAGTTATAGGTACAAGTGGAGGGACCCTAGGGCTTTAAACAATCAAAAGCAAGCAGTAACCCATCTAAATCCCAAACCTCAATCTCTCTGTGCGATTTGCTTAATCCAACCAATATCTTCAAATTCAGCGAGTTTTCTGCTTACTGTATCAGCTGTCGTCCCAAGGCAAGAGGAAATGTCTATTCGATTCATGGGTAGTATAATCCCCTTGACTAACTCCCATTTCCACTATTCATTAATCACATGCATGATGTTGTAGGCAATATTATTATATTTATCCTTGCCTGATAACAATTTACATTATTCATACATATGTTAAAAGGACAACACGATTGGTATCGTAGTAAAGTGAGGGAAAACCATGAGGAAAACAACTAAATTAAAAAATTTACTAAATTCCCAAAAACCTAGTTTTTTAATGGAAGCCCATAACGCTCTTTCCGCAAAGGTTGTAGAGGAAGTAGGTTTTAAAGGGATTTGGGCTAGTGGACTATCGATTTCAGCATCAATGGGTGTTAGAGATAATAATGAAGCTTCTTGGACACAAGTATTAGATATACTTGAATTTATGAGTGATGCCACTACAATACCCATTCTATTAGACGGTGATACAGGATATGGAAATTTCAATAATGCTCGAAGGTTAGTTAGAAAACTAGAACAATTAGATATTGCTGGCGTTTGCATCGAGGATAAGCTTTTTCCAAAAACGAACTCATTTATTAATGGAGAAGCCCAGCCCCTCGCGTCGATTGATGAATTTTGCGGGAAAATCAAAGCAATGAAAGATGCCCAAGAAGATGAAGATTTTATGGTTGTAGCTAGAGTTGAGGCTTTTATTGCAGGCTGGGGATTAGAAGAGGCTCTTAAACGTGCGGAAGCCTACAGGCAGGCAGGTGCCGATGCTATTCTTATGCACAGCAAGAAGGCGGATATTAAAGAAGTTGAAGCATTTATGAAAGAATGGAATGGGAGACATCCAGTTGTAATTGTTCCTACAAAATACTATACAACTCCAACTGATGAATTCAGAAGATTAGGAATAAACACTGTAATCTGGGCTAACCATAATTTAAGAGCTTCAATCACTGCTATGAAAAAGATCTCAAAACAAATACTAGAAGATGAAAGTCTCATCCATGTTGAGGATTCAATCGTAAGTGTGAAAGAAATTTTTAGACTTCAAAATGCCGAGGAGCTTCAAAGAGCAGAGAAGAAATATTTGCCTTCAACTACAAACCAGTCGCAGACGGAAACAGAGTGATGGAATGTTAAACACAAATAAATTTGGAAATGAGCTTAAAAGGTTAGGCTTTGACTTTTACAGCGGCGTCCCATGTTCATTTTTAAAGAGTCTTATCAACTATTCCATTAATGAGTGTGAATATATTGCTGCCGTTAACGAAGGTGATGCTATCGCCATTGCTTCGGGAGCTTTCTTAGGAGGAAGGAAACCAGTTGTTTTAATGCAAAACTCGGGCTTAACTAATTGTATTTCTCCATTGACCTCCTTAAATTACCCCTTTCAAATACCTATACTTGGGTTTGTTAGTCTACGGGGAGAACCTGGTTTAGCTGATGAGCCTCAGCATGAATTAATGGGACAAATTACGACACAATTATTAGAGTTAATGCAAATAAAATGGCAATTCTTATCTCCTGATATTAGCGAGGCAATGAAACAGGTTGAAGAAGCTAACAAATGGATTGAACGAAATCAATCTTTCTTCTTTGTAGTGAAAAAAGGAACTTTCGAAAGTGAGAAGTTGAAGAAAGAGGATAGGTCTATAAATAAAAATAAAATAAAGATTGAAAAAACCTCCTCTGATGAACGACCAAGCCGATTTAATACGTTAAAAATAATCAATCAGTTCAAAGTTGAGAAAACCATTCAACTTGCAACAACCGGTAAAACAGGCAGGGAGCTTTACGAATTAGAGGATTCCGCCAACAATCTATATATGGTTGGTTCCATGGGCTGTGTCAGTTCCCTTGGGTTAGGCTTAGCCTATACGCAAAAAGAGTTAGATGTAATTGTCATTGATGGAGATGGTTCTCTTCTCATGCGAATGGGCAGTTTAGCAACAAATGGTTATTATCAACCTGAAAATATGCTGCACATCCTCCTAGATAATCAAACTCATGATTCAACAGGAGGGCAAAATACCGTTTCTCACAATGTTAACATGGTCGATATCGCTGCCGCTTGCGGTTATGAAAAATCATATTATATTCATAACTTACACGAACTTGAAATGGGTATACAAGAATGGAAAAAGACAAAAGGACTGACGTTTTTTTATTTAAACATCGCAAAAGGATCAAAACAAAACTTAGGACGCCCTAAAATTACCCCTAGTGAAGTTAAAACACGCCTTCAAGGGTTCATTAAATAAAGTGAAACTTCCACCAATGGGTTCCCCGGGTATTGGGCTCCCATTCATTTGTGATGAAAAGGAGGAGCATCATGCGGAAAGTTAAAAGAAATATATTATTAAATCCCGGGCCTGCTACTACAACGGATACGGTTAAATATGCACAAGTAGTACCTGATATTTGTCCTCGCGAAGATGAATTCAGTCAAATAATGAATTTCGTATCCACAGAACTTACAAGTCTAGTAGCAGATACGGAGCAGTATTCAACTGTACTGTTTGGTGGTTCTGGAACTGCAGCAGTAGAATCAATCTTGAGTTCAGTTATGAACGATGGAGTTATAGTAATCATTAATAACGGAGCCTATGGAAAACGAATGTGTGAAATAGCAGAAGCTTATCAGCTAGATTGGGTTGAATTTATAAGCGCAGCTGACCAACCCATTCAACTAGACTCATTACATTCATTTATTCAAGCATTTCCACGAACTGTTTCTTATCTTGCGGTCGTGCATAATGAAACAACAACGGGATTATTAAACGATATTGAATCGATAGGTGCCATTTGCAAGGAAAAAGGGATTGAATTAATGGTAGATGCAATGAGTTCTTTTGCGGCTATCCCTATTCAAATGAATCGTATGAATATTAGTTATTTAGCAGCTAGCTCTAATAAAAATCTCCAAGGAATGGCAGGAGTCTCATTTGTAGTAGCTAAAAAAAGCAATTTAGAGAAAGAGAAGTTGGAAAAACCATCCAATTATTACTTAAATCTTTATGCTCAACATAAACACTTCACCGAGACAGGCCAAATGCGTTTTACTCCACCTGTACAGACAATATATGCACTAAAACAAGCCATTTTAGAAGTAAAAGAAGAAGGGGTCAAAGAAAGATATGAACGGTATTCTAAGTGTTGGGAATCGCTCATCGCGGGCCTCTCTAGATTGGGCTTAAGACATCTCGTTCCTGCTGACCATCATTCAAAAATTATTACAGCGATAGTTGAGCCTACATGTAAAAAGTATGATTTCAACAGTATGCATGATTATTTTTATGCCAACGGGATAACGATCTATCCAGGTAAGCTTAACCATTTTAATTCTTTTAGAGTAGCAAACATCGGTGACCTTACAAACGATGATATTGAAATCTTTTTAACTTTATTGGAGAAGTATCTTCATAGTATTGGGTACCAATCTACAGATGGAATTGATGGATAATAGAATATCTTAGTAAGAGCAAGTGAAAAAATATTCAATTATGATTGAAAATAAAGCTTTACAAAGCCATCCGCCTGAAACGTATGAATTTTCCGAAAGTAATTTATGGGATTATGTGAACTAAGTGGCGGGACGATGCTCCATGTTGAAAAAGCTATTCAAAAATCCCGCTTCTTCATCTGCAAAAATTAATTCCTTACTTTCTGAAATTGATCGTGTTTCCTTAATTGCAGCCGATAGTCTGGCAGGCTATATGTAAATTCCCTCCAATAATCCAAATATGGCCATTTTTATCTCGTCAATTTCTCATTTTTATAAATTAGAGGATAAAACCATGTTTCAGACAATTAGGAAAACCCATAGGGATTGGCAAAAATTTAATTAGTAGATATCACGTTTCATTAGATTCATGCTTTAAATTTCACTATCTTGCTATTTTATCTCAGTCCCCCTACGTACTGAATTAATAGGGTGTATAATGTAAGGAGAGGTGAGATAAATGACGGACAGTGTCAATAATGGATCTCAAATAAATCATGATTATGAAATGATGACAGATGAAATGTGGCAAGCAATTATTAACAATGATACCTCGTATAATAATCAATTTTTCTATGCTGTAAAGACCACAGGGATCTTCTGTAAACCGTCATGTAAATCTCGCGTTCCGAAAAAGGAAAATGTACGTATTTTTCAAGACGCAGAACAAGCTCTCCAAGCAAATTTCCGCCCTTGTAAACGTTGCAAGCCTACTAATGAGAAATTGCCTGATAGTGAGTGGGTTGCTCTTATCACTGAATACATTGATAAAAATTTCATTGAAAAATTAACTCTAGAAACATTAGCAAATATAACTCACGGAAGTCCCTATCATTTGCATCGAACGTTTAAAAAGATAACAGGTGTCACGCCAGTTGAGTATATCCAGCTGGTTAGAATAAAAGCAGCTAAAGAGTACCTGATTCAAACAAATAATGCGATTGCAGATATCTCTATATGTGCAGGAATGCCTAACACGCCCTATTTTATTACTCTATTTAAAAAGAAAACCGGACAAACACCTGCACAATATCGTGAATTACATCGGTCAATGAAGAAAACGGAGGAAATTTAAATTGAGATCAGAGAAAAAACCGACACTTTATTGGTCTTTGCTAAAATATAAGCATTGGAATTTTTTTATCGCTTCGACATCTAAGGGGCTTGTGTTTGTTGGTTCACAGAACAAACCATTCGAGGAATTGTCTGAATGGGCTAAGAAACGCTTTCCTGGAAGTCCTCTTGTTGAAGTTGGAGAAAAGCTCGAACCTTTTGCGATTGAAATCATCGAGTATCTTGACGGAAAACGGCAAACCTTTACAGTCCCCTTTGATTACAATGGGACACCATTCCAGATGGCAGTCTGGAATGCACTTTGCAAGATTCCGTATGGACAGACAAAGTCCTACTCTGAAATAGCAAACGATATTAATAAACCAGCTGCAGTTCGTGCTGTAGGGACAGCCATCGGAGCTAATCCCGTTTTAATCACTGTTCCCTGTCATCGTGTAGTAGGAAAAAACGGAGCGTTAACGGGCTATCGTGGTGGATTAGAAATGAAGACAAAGCTTTTGGAACTGGAAAGACAGGGTTATATCCAGCAATAAATAAACCTACTATACAATGATTGGAAGCGAATGTAGACAAACCCCTTTTTCGGAAAGGGGATTTTTTTATATTGTTGTTTTTTGAAGAAATCATCTTATATTGATAATCATTATTGAAGAACCGTGAACAATACAACACGCTGTGCTACAATAAATACAGATTCTAGTTTACTCTGTCTTTTTCTGAAGGAACCCCGCTGAAAATAATCCCCATCCAACAACATTCTATTTCCTTTTTACCTGTCCTGACCGATTTAAGTGGACAAACTAAATCTTAAATTTTATAAAGTATACAAATAGGAGATGAAATGAAATCATGCATGTAAAGGCACGTGTTGTGTCAAATGAATTAGGAATTCTTAGATCTTTAAATACACGAATGAATTTAACTGCACAGGATAAAAGGCATTATTTAAACCTTGAAAAAGGTTATCAAGGTGAAGTACTTTTTGATCAATTAACAGTAAAACTTCAATGTAATATATATATTGTAAATGATTTATGCCTTGAGTTTAACCGCTCTGTATTTCAAATCGATACCTTAATCATTTCTCAAAATATAATTTTTCTANNTATCAATACGATTCAGAAGAATTCCGCGGGATTTTATCAAACAATGAAATTTCGAATCCATTGGATCAGTTAAAACGCAGTAGATTATTACTCCGTTCTCTACTTAAAAATCATGGAATTAATCTACCTATTGAAGGATATGTCATCTTTGTAAACCCCGAATTCACCTTATATCAAGCCCCCTTAAATACTTCAATAATTTTACCAACACAGCTTAATCGTTTCCTAAAAAAATTAAATGAGACACCTTCAAAGCTTCATAATCAGCATAAGAAGCTTGCTGACCTTTTAATCTCGTTGCATCAGGCTAAATCTCCGTATACCCGGGTACCATTTTATGAATATGATCAACTGCAAAAGGGGATTCCTTGTGCAACCTGTCATTCTTTTGAGATTTCTGTTGAAGAAATGAAAATTGTATGTGATCAATGCGGGTTTGCAGAGGATCTTGACTCTGCAGTTCTACGTAATATTAATGAATTTAGGCTTCTTTTTCCGGATAAAAGAATTACTACTAGTTATGTTCATGAATGTTGTAAAGTAGTTAAATCTAAAAAGACGATTAGAAGGATTCTATTGCAAAACTTTAAATCTGTTGGATCTAGAAAGCAAAGATATTTTGTGTGAATTGCCATGCATTATAACGTATTTCGTGGGTATTTACTTTTGAATTTTTTCAAGTGTTAAGTTCTAATATTTAGTAACTATAAGTACCCTTTTGCTTTTTCAGGCATTTGAATTGAAGTTCTATTACCACGGACAACGATTTTTCCCTTACATGGGCAATGGAACTTCTTTTCTTTTACCAAGAACAGCTCTTTCCCCCTTCTGCGGGGAATGAAACCCCTTCTCTTTTACCAAGAATAGCTCTTTCTCCCTTCTACGGGTGATGAAACCTCTTTTCTTATACCGAGAACAACCATTTCCCCTTATCACGGGTCAATTTATACATCAATACAAAAAAACTCCCAACCAATCGGTTGAGAGTAATATTAACGTTTTGAGAACTGAGGTGCACGATGAGCGCCCATAATAGAACCCGTTAAAATTATGATATTCCTCATGCATTTTTTCTTCGTCGAGAAAATTAAAACCATTTACCGATTTTATAAAGATTCCAGAACACCAAAAGACTCGAACACAAATTTATGTTTTTGTGTAAGATTTCTTTTTTAGCATTCCAAATATACGGGGACACGTATTAAATCCCGCTTACATAGCATATGTATAAGGACATGCTATGTGCTTCTTTTAGAGGTTTAATTAATCCCCTTTTCCATTCAATTAGAAAGGAGGAAAATGAATAAGGGTGGAATGGTTCAGTTCTTTCTTAATTGTAAATTTGATTGGAATAAGTACAAATATAGATAATGCAGGTGTTGGAATTGCCTATGGGCTTAAAAATTTTAAAATACCTTATTGGTTCAACCTGATCATTAATGTTATTGGATTCTTTTTTACAATCATTGGGGTATTCTTAGGCTATGTTATTTCACAATTTATTTCACAAAAAGAAACTGGACTAGTATCTTTTTGTATATTGTTCAGCATCGGATTATTCACCATTTATAATGATTGGTTTGTTTATAGAAAAAAAAGTGAGATAAAGATACAAAAGCCTAATATTCGACAGGGTGTTTTCCTAGGTTTTACACTTTCAATCACAAACATTGCTAGCGGACTTGGGGCAACGGTTGCCTATAATTCCGTTATTTGGTCCGTGATATTTAGTATTACTGTTTGGGGTTATATTGCCATTTGGTTTGGAAATTCTGTTGGAAATAAAGTTTTCTCAAAAATCTTAGGTAATTACTCTCCACTTATTGCTGGGTTTATTTTCATGATTATCGGATTTAAGCAATTATTTTAAGCTTTAGTTGAAACTTCCCCTTTAGATCACTCTCAAGCTAATTTAGAACATAACACCTTATTTTTACCAACTTCTAGTTAGTGCCTTTTCTTTGATTAGAGGAAGTAAAGGCTTGCAGTTCATTTTTAAGCATTTAATAATTAAACGACAATTACTGAAAGGATAAAGTTGTAGAGTATGTTAACTCTTATTTTTTCAACTATCGTTTTTTTTGTAGCAACAAACATTGATGACATTTTCCTTTTGATGACTTGGTTCTCACAAGCAAAGACAACAGAACAGAAACGATTTATTGTGGCGGGACAATACTTGGGCTATATTCTGCTTCTTACCATAAGTTTAATTGGAGCATTTGGAGCTTTACTCATTCCTAAAGCATGGATAGGTATACTTGGATTAATTCCTATCTATATTGGAATACAATCATTGGTATCTTTGTACCAAATGAGGAAAGATAATTCTAGTCAATTTGTTTGGTTATTAAAGATTACCACAGTCACATTTGCTAATGGTGTTGATAATATAGGTCTTTATATTCCGTTCTTCTCAACCAATAGTTTATGGAATATTATTCTTATTATAGTTATCTTTTTAGCACTTGTAGCAGTATTGTGTTATTTAGGTAATGTCCTCGTACACCAACCGTTAATAGCTCAGACTTTAGAACGTAATGGGCACATTATTGTTCCCTTCGTTTTAATAGGATTAGGTACTTTTATTTTGATTAAACACGATACCTTCCATTACCTTTTTAGTAATTTCTAATTATCAATTAATTACCAGTCGAAAAAATGACTGGTTTTTTATTTCTAAAACATTGTAACAAGTAAATCTTGTTCAGACACCAAAAACAAAGGATTCTAAGCGTTTAATTAGTTTGGATAATAAAACCCTAGCTTTGCTTAAAAAGTGGCGTATAAGTCAAATTGAAGAGGTTTTTGCTAATGGAATAATAAATGGTGGAAATAATCTTGTTTTACAAAGGGCGATAGAACACCATTACGCTTAGCCTATCTTAATGAAGGCAAAATATTCTAATTACGAAACACAGTCTCCATCCCATAACTATACATCGTTTACGCCATACTCATGCTCCTTATTATTTGAAGCTGTGCGAGTATTAAAGAAGTACAAGAGCGGCTAGGACACGCCGATCTTCAATTGACAATGAATATATATAACCCATGTAACTAACACTCTTAAAAAGCAAACCGCATCAAAATTCCAGCAGTTTATTGAGCTGTAATTGGTGATCAAAAGCGGCCAAAAAATATTTTCGTGGTCAAAAGCACTTTTAGGCATAAAAAAGACCCTCAAGCAATAAGCTTGAGAGCCTTGGAAACGTAAGATTAACGTTTTGAGAACTGAGGTGCACGACGTGCGCCTTTAAGACCGTATTTTTTACGTTCTTTCATACGAGCGTCACGAGTTAATAGTCCAGCAGCTTTTAGTGTTGGACGGTATTCTGGATCAGCTTGAAGTAACGCACGAGCGATACCGTGGCGGATTGCGCCAGCTTGACCAGTGTAACCTCCACCATTTACATTTACATGAACGTCATAGCTGCCTTGAGTTTCAGTAGCTGCTAGCGGTTGGTTTACAACTGCGCGTAATGCTGCAAATGGGATATAATCTGTAATTTCACGACCGTTGATAATAATTTTACCGTCGCCTGGAACTAAACGAACTCGTGCAACGGAGCTCTTACGACGACCAGTACCAATATATTGAACCTGTGCCAAGTTAATAACCTCCCCTATAAATTATCCACGAAGTTCGTAAACTTCAGGTTGTTGTGCTTGGTGCTTATGTTCAGCGCCAGCATATACGTGTAATTTCTTGAACATTTGACGGCCAAGAGTGTTCTTTGGAAGCATGCCTTTAATAGCAAGCTCTAACATTCTCTCAGGAAAGTTCGTACGCATTTCGTTAGCAGTTCTTTGTTTTAAACCACCTGGGTGATTTGTGTGACGGTAGTAAATTTTGTCATTTAATTTATTACCAGTTAATTCAATCTTAGCTGCATTTAGAATAATTACATGATCACCAGTATCAACATGTGGTGTAAAAGTTGGTTTATGTTTACCACGTAGGATTGACGCAACTTCACTAGCAAGACGACCTAGAGTTTTGCCTTCTGCATCAATCACGTACCATTTACGTTCGATATTGTTTGCATTCGCCATAAACGTTGTACGCATCATTTTCCCTCCTAAAAATTCCATCTTCATAATTTCATTGGTTTCATTTATCTTAGACACAATAAGTTCCGGGGCTTATCGTGGTTTTAATAACAATACCTTTGCTATGATACACTTTTATACAGCTATTGTCAATAAAATGTTACACCAGGTTTAGTTGTTTTGAAATATTTTTATCATAAAATCTGCTTCACAACGCGACCGAGTGGATCATACTGGTTTTTGGAAAAATATTTGTCTTTAATAAAATACCTTCCACAAATAAAGCCCTTGAGCAGGAGCTGTTCTTCCCGCGAAGGATCGATCCCTCTTTTCCAAAATGTCTGCCATGGAATTCGGGCTTCTTTCTCCAGCTCCGACCTCTAAAAGAGTGCCAACTAATATCCTGACCATATTATACAAAAAACCGTTGCCAACAAATCGAAACTCAAGAGAGCCTTGGCCCTCAATCAGAACAATTTCCTTTAATTCCCTGACTTTATCCTCTACCTCCGTCTTGGCAGAGCAGAAGCTCGTAAAATCATGAGTCCCCATTAAATAAGCTGCCGCTTCCTTCATTGCTGAAATATTCAATGGATAAGGATACTGAAAGGCATAATTTCGGCTAAAAGGATCTCTCTTTGTGGAAAGGCTCATAACATACCGATATTCCTTCCCCTTTGCATCAAATCGGGCATGGAATCCGCCTTCAGCTTCTTCCGTGCTCAAAACGACAACATCATCAGGTAAAAGAGAATTAAGCGCAATATCCCACTTTGGCAGCGGAATATTTAACTCAGAGTCAAAATGAATAACCTGTCCCTTTGCATGGACGCCTGCATCCGTTCTCCCAGAGGCACTAACCTTTATGTCTGCCCCTTTATGAATTTTTTTCAAGGCATTTTCCAGTTCTCTTTGTACAGTCCGCTTATTCGGCTGGACCTGATAGCCAGAGAATAAAGTTCCATCATAGGCTACTAGACATTTAAATCTTTTCATCATAAAGCCCCATTATGTTCTTAATAAGAATAAAACAATGGTCAAAATTCCAAGCAGAATAATCATTGCTGAATCTGTCAAGCTCCAGCTGAGCTGCCTGTATTTTGTTCTTCCCTCACCGCCGCGGTATCCCCTTGCTTCCATGGCTGTGGCAAGCTCCTCAGCCCGTTTAAAGGAACTGACAAATAGCGGAATGAGAAGAGGAATAATCGACTTTACCCTGTCTTTAATCGGTCCGCTTGTAAAATCTACCCCTCTTGCTGTCTGCGCCTTCATAATTTTATCTGTCTCCTGCATCAAGGTTGGAATAAATCTTAAAGAGATGGACATCATGAGAGCAAGCTCATGAACTGGAAACTTAATTTTATTTAAAGGGTGCAGCAGACTTTCAAGACCATCTGTAATTTCAATCGGTGTCGTTGTTAACGTCAGGATGGACGTCATTAAGATCAGCAGGAAGAAACGCATGGAAATAAAGAGTCCCATCCTTAATCCCTCTTCATAAATGGTAAACCAGCCTGCTTGAAATAGAATTTTCCCGTCCTTTGTCAAAAACAAATGCAAGAGCAATGTAAAAAGCACGAGCCAAAGAACAGGCTTCAGACCTGAAAGAATGAATCGCAAAGGAACTTTAGACATTGACACCATTAAAAAAGTATAAATTAATAATGCCCCATAAGTTAAACTGTTGTTTGCAATAAAAACGATACATACAAATAGAAAAATCACTATAAGCTTGGATCGTGGATCCATTCGATGAATAACAGACTGAGCTGGTACGTAGCGGCCAAAAATCATTTTCTCCATCATTTTTGGTCACCCCTCTTTATGACAGCAGCTATTTCCTCTGTTAGCTTCTCAACCGATAAGCAAGTTTTTGGAAATTTTATTTGGAATGCCTTTTCAATTTTTTGCTGGAAACGGACAACCTCTGGCACATCTAATCCAAGCTCAATTAAACCTTCAGGCATTGAAAAAATCTCTTCAGGAGTTCCTTTTTTGTACACTTCTCCCTTATGCATAATCACAATTTGATCTGCATATCTGGAAGCATCCTCCATACTATGAGTGACTAAAATGGTTGATAGGTTTCTTTCCTGATGAAGCGCGTGGAACATATCCATTATTTCCTTCCGCCCTCTTGGATCAAGGCCTGCAGTAGGCTCGTCCAGGACGATCACATCCGGCTCCATCGCCAGTACTCCAGCAATCGCAACCCTGCGCATTTGCCCGCCAGATAAGTCAAACGGGGACTTTTCGAGAATTTCGTCTGCAAGCCCTACTTGCTTGATGGCAATTCTAGCCCTTTTCTTCGCTTCCTCCTCGGAAACGCCGAAATTCATTGGCCCAAAGCAAATATCCTTCTCAACCGTTTCTTCAAACAATTGATGCTCCGGAAACTGAAAGACAATGCCAACCTTTTGCCGAACTTCTCTTAGATTTTTTTGCTTTTTTTCTGAAGTAATTTCTTTCTCGCCAATCAAGACTTTTCCTGCGGTTGGTCTTAGCAGTGCATTTAAGTGCTGAAGGACAGTAGATTTACCGGAGCCTGTATGCCCAATTATCGCCAGAAACGTTCCAGACGGAATATCAATGGAGACATCCTTTATGGCTAAATGTTCAAAAGGGGTATTTACCTGATAGCGATATTCTACTTTTTGCAGTGAGATGTCCATAGCTCAGTCACCAACTCTTCTTCAGATAAAAAATGCCTTGATAAGGAGATTCCTTGTTCCTTTAATAGCTTACTCATTTTGACTGGAAAAGGAATATCTAAACCAAGTTTCACCAGCTCTTCATCCATTTGGAAAATTTCCCCTGGTGTTCCCTCTTTGTACAGCTTGCCTTTGTTCATCACAATAATTCGATCAGCTTTTGCTGCCTCTTCTAAGTCATGGGTAATGGAAATGACGGTCATATTATGAGTTTCTTTTAACTCCCTAACCGTTTCTAGAACCTCTTCCCTGCCCCTTGGATCCAGCATGGATGTTGCTTCATCTAAAATAATAATGGAAGGCCTAAGAGCAATGACACCTGCAATAGCCACCCTTTGTTTCTGACCACCTGATAGATGGTGCGGCTCTTGATCAAGAAATTGCGCCATTTTCACTTTTTCCAATGAGCTATGAACTCTTTCTATCATTTCATCTCTAGCAATTCCGTTATTTTCTAAACCAAAAGCCACATCATCCTGAACAGTCGTCCCAACAAACTGATTATCTGGGTTTTGAAAGACCATTCCAATAATTTTTCGAGTATCCCAAACCGTCTCTTCAGTTAATGGGATCCCATTCACAGTAATGGAACCTTCCTGTGAGTACTGCAAGCCATTTAATAGCTTCGCTAACGTGGATTTACCAGAACCATTATGGCCTACAATTGCAAGCCATTCCCCTTCATAGATCTCAAAAGATACATCATGAAGAGCATACGGAGCCTGAATATCATATTGAAATGAGACATTTTCAAGCTGGACTAACGGTTTCTTGCTCATAGTTGTTCCTCCCCTCATCTCACTCTTCTCTCTCTATTCTAAACTGTACTGCCAGACAATCAACACCGAAATAGACTTTTAACTATTAAAAAACCCGCCACAATTGGCGAGCCTCAATAGTATGACAGTGGATATATAATGCTGATAACAATATTTCAGAATTTACACTTCCCTCACAAAGGAAACAATAATTTCTAAACTTATATCTGTTATCTGAGCTGTATAAAATGCCAAAGCTGTCTCCCTATTAAAAGCCCATACAACAGTTGTCATTTTACTTTATTTAAAAAGTCTGCACCTTTCCGAAAAAAACAGGCCCCACCTGTTATACGCAAACTAAAAAACTCGGAAAGGTGCAAGAGCTAGACGAGTCATACAAGTGATATATGAAAAATAGATCACTTAGCCAACGCATATAAGTACGCTCATCGTAACACTCACTTTTTACTTAAATTCCTCGGATGCCACAATTAGGCAGAAGGTCATTTTACAAAAAAGGGGCAATGAACAAGTTTCTGAACAAACTGTCTCTCGCCCCTTTTTGTTAAAAAATTATACTAACTCGATGATGACCATTGGTGCTCCGTCTCCACGACGAGGTCCAAGCTTCATAATACGAGTATATCCACCTTGGCGCTCTTCAAAGCGAGAAGCGATATCGCTGAATAATTTTTGTACAGCATCTTGATTCGTTTCAGCGTTAGCTACCTCGTTGCGCACATATGCAGCTGCTTGACGACGAGCATGTAAATCGCCACGTTTTCCAAGAGTGATCAATTTCTCAACAACTGAACGAAGTTCTTTCGCACGAGCTTCAGTTGTTTCAATACGCTCGTTGATGATTAAGTCTGTTGCTAAGTCACGTAACATAGCTTTACGTTGAGAGCTAGTACGTCCTAACTTTCTGTATCCCATGAAAGTTTCCCTCCTTTGTTGAAGTGATTCTTTAAGCTATTGTAGCTACTTGAAAATGCTTCAAAGCGTCTAGCTTATCAATCATCTTTTCGTAGGCCTAATCCAAGCTCTTCTAGTTTGTGTTTAACTTCCTCAAGAGACTTTCTGCCTAAGTTACGAACCTTCATCATATCTTCTTCCGTTTTATTAGCTAACTCTTGAACGGTATTGATACCAGCACGTTTTAAACAGTTATATGAACGAACAGATAAATCTAGTTCTTCGATTGTCATCTCAAGTACTTTTTCTTTTTGATCTTCTTCTTTTTCAACCATAATTTCAGCATTTTGAGCTTCATCAGTTAAACCAACGAAGATATTTAAATGCTCGGTTAAAACCTTAGCACCAAGTGCAACCGCATCTTGAGGACCAGTACTTCCGTCAGTCCAAACGTCAAATGTTAACTTATCGTAGTTAGTCATTTGGCCTACGCGTGTATTTTCTACTTGGAAAGAAACACGCGAAACTGGTGTATAGATTGAATCAATTGGTATGACGCCAATCGGCTGATCTTCTCTTTTATTTTGGACAGCCGGCGTATATCCACGTCCGCGCTTAGCAGTTAAACGCATACGCAAATGACCATTTGTTCCTAAAGTCGCGATGTGAAGATCTGGATTTAGAATTTCAACATCACTGTCATGAGTAATATCAGCGGCCTTAACAGCACCTTCACCCTGTACATCAAGCTCAAGCGTCTTCTCTTCATCAGAGTAGATCTTAAGTGCAAGCTTTTTGATGTTCAAAATAATAGATGTTACATCTTCTACGACGCCTTCAATTGTTGAGAACTCATGAAGTACCCCATCAATTTGAATTGATGTAACTGCGGCACCAGGAAGTGAGGATAAAAGGATACGACGTAAGGAGTTACCCAAAGTTGTACCATATCCACGCTCAAGTGGCTCTACAACGAACTTCCCGTACTTGGCATCATCGCTGATCTCAACCGTTTCGATTTTTGGTTTTTCTATTTCGATCATGAAAATACACCCTCCTTCAAAACGTCGAAACCCCGGCTATATTCATAACCGAAATTCCCCATGTATACGTTCCCGTTTTGCGCACAACAACTTGAATAATAGTCTGTATAAAAGCAAGAAAATTTTCCATCATATCCCATTATAGACAAGGATACAAAATTTATACAGAAAAATTAAACGCGGCGACGTTTTGGTGGACGGCATCCATTATGAGGAACTGGAGTTACGTCTCTAATTGCAGTAACTTCTAAACCAGCAGCTTGAAGTGCACGAATTGCAGCTTCACGGCCTGCACCAGGTCCTTTAACAGTTACTTCTAGAGTTTTCATTCCATGCTCCATAGAAGACTTCGCTGCAGTTTCTGCTGCCATTTGAGCTGCGAAAGGAGTAGATTTACGAGAACCTTTAAACCCTAATGCGCCAGCGCTTGACCATGAAAGTGCATTCCCATGAGCGTCTGTAATAGTTACAATTGTGTTATTGAAAGTAGAACGAATGTGAGCAACACCTTGTTCAATATTCTTTTTCACACGGCGTTTGCGTGTATTAGTTTTACGTGCCATTTAAAGTACCTCCTTTACTGATTATTTCTTCTTGTTCGCTACAGTCTTACGAGGACCTTTGCGTGTACGAGCATTGTTCTTAGTATTTTGTCCACGAACAGGTAAACCACGACGGTGACGAAGACCGCGGTAGCAGCCGATTTCCATTAAACGCTTGATGTTAAGTGATACTTCACGACGAAGGTCACCTTCAACTTTTAATTTATCGATGACTTCACGGATTTTATTTAATTCGTCTTCTGTTAAATCACGAACACGAGTATCTTCAGAAACACCAGCCTCTGATAAAACTTTCTTAGCTGTTTCTTTACCAATCCCATAGATGTAAGTTAATGAGATTACTACACGTTTTTCACGTGGAATATCTACACCAGCAATACGTGCCATTCTTTGCGCACCTCCTTGTTTTTAGCCTTGTTTTTGTTTATGTTTAGGGTTTTCACAGATAACCATAACTTTGCCACGTCTGCGGATAACTTTACACTTTTCGCAGATTGGCTTAACTGATGGTCTTACTTTCATTATCCTAACCTCCTTAGTAGTACGGAGTGCAGTGGTTATTTAAAACGATAAGTGATTCTTCCGCGTGTTAAGTCATATGGAGAAAGCTCAACTGTTACCTTATCTCCTGGCAGAATTCGAATGAAGTGCATACGAATTTTTCCAGAAACATGAGCTAGTACAGTATGACCATTCTCTAATTCTACTTTAAACATGGCATTTGGCAAAGTGTCAACAACAGTACCTTCTATTTCAATTACATCGTCTTTCGCCATCGAACAAGTCCCCCTTTTTCAAATATATACGAATTCATTTCTTCACTTTAACATAATAGTCAAAGTGTATTGCATCCATTACACAACCGGATTCTTGTAATCTTCCTGAACTTCTGGAGATGCATGATCAATGAAATTACAGATGCAGTCTGGTTTATTCTTAAGATGAAGATTAAAAAATCATCATCAGTCTTAAAAAATTATCGGCCATACAACAACCTTAATATTATATCACATCGATAGCATCAAGTCCGCAAAGAACCAATACGGTTTGACTAAAAGTAGAACAAATTGCATGGACTGCGAGATTACAACCTGGCTTAAACTTTGGTAAGAATCTCATAGCCTGTGTCGGTGATCGCAATTGTATGCTCAAAATGGGCACACATTTTTCCGTCAACCGTTACAACTGTCCAATTGTCTTCTAACGTTTTCACATATCGGCTTCCTGCATTCACCATGGGTTCAATACAAAGAACCATTCCTGGTTTTAAACGCGGGCCCTTATCTGGGGGACCATAATGAGGAATTTGCGGATCCTCATGTAAGTCTTGCCCGATTCCATGACCCACATACTCACGTACAATGGAAAAACCAAATGATTCCGCATACGTTTGAATCGCATGTGAGATGTTCGACAGACGTACACCTGGTTTTGCTTCCATAAGGCCCTTATATAAAGATTCCTCGGTCACATCAAGAAGTGTCTGAGTCTCCTTATCAATTGAACCTACCGGATACGTCCAAGCTGAATCACCATGATAACCGTTATATTTGGCACCGATATCAACGCTAATAATATCGCCATTCTTTAATACCCGATTACTAGGAATGCCATGGACAAGCTCATTGTTAACTGAAGCACAAACGCTGCCGCGAAAGCCATTATAACCTTTAAAGGATGGTATTGCATCATGTTTTCGAATAAACTTTTCTGCAATTGCATCTAGCTCTAAAGTTGTAATGCCGGGTGCAATATGTTTTTTCAGTTCTTCATGAGTAAGTGCTACAATTTTTCCAGCCTCGCGCATGATTTCAATTTCACGCGGTGTTTTGCAAATGATCATTATTGCAAGCCCTCGAGTAATTGATCTACATCAGAAAATACTTTATCTATTTCCTGCTGCCCATCAATATTGCGCAAATAGCCTTTTGTTTCATAAAAATCGAGCAGTGGTTTTGTTTGCTTAATATTAACATCTAAGCGATTCTTCACAGTATCCTCATTATCATCAGCACGCTGATACAGCTCTCCGTCGCAGCGATCGCATACTCCCTCTTTTGCAGGAGGATTGAAAACAAGATGATAAGTAGCACCGCAATCTTTACAGATGCGACGGCCAGTTAGGCGATCCATAAGAATACTATTATCAACATCAATATTAATCACGTAGTTAATCTGTTTATTTAATCCCACAAGGATGTTTTCTAATGCTTCTGCTTGAGCAACAGTTCTAGGAAAGCCATCGAGCAGGAAGCCATTCTGGCAGTCATCCTTGGATAATCTTTCGCGGACAATACCAATAGTAACCTCATCAGGAACAAGTTCGCCTTTGTCCATGAATGATTTCGCCTGAAGGCCAAGTTCCGTTTCATCCTTAATGGCTGCACGGAACATATCTCCAGTAGAGATATGAGGGATGCCGTATTTAGCGACAATCTTTTCTGCTTGTGTACCTTTTCCGGCACCAGGGAGCCCCATTAATACTAGGTTCATGTGAAATCCCCCTAAATCTGATTGGCTTTTAGGGACCTCCATGGTTCCCTAAAAACCAAATTATTTAATAAAGCCTTTATAGTGACGTTTAACAAGCTGAGCCTCTAGCTGCTTCATCGTTTCTAGTGCAACACCGACAACAATGAGTAAGCTAGTTCCACCGATTTGAGCTGATTCCGGCAATCCAGCAATATTAATGAATAGAACTGGTAAGATCGCAATAGCTGTTAGGAAGATGGCACCTACAAATGTTAAACGGTATAGAACGCGTGTTAAATACTCTTGCGTATTCTTTCCTGGACGAATACCAGGAATATATCCACCTTGCTTCTTCAAGTTATCAGAAACCTGTTCCGGATTCACTTGAATGAAAGCGTAGAAATAAGTAAAGGCAATGATAAGAGCACTGTACACTACCATACCAATTGGATGTGAGTAATCAAATACTCGTTGAATCCAGAGTGTTACATCATTTTGCTCGAAGAACGAGGCAATTGTTCTAGGAGTAACGATAAAAGAAACAGCGAAGATAACCGGAATAACACCAGCAGCGTTTACTTTTAAAGGTAAGTGTGAGGATTGACCTCCAACAGGGCTTTTGCCTGCTACCATTCTTTTTGCATACTGAATAGGAATTTTCCTTAAAGCCTGCTGAATAAAAATGGTACCTACAATGATAGCAACAACAGCAACAACAATTAATACGACTGTAACGATGCGAAGGAATAGCTGCTCTCCAGCATTTTCAAATTGCTGAGCGTAGATTTGGTTAATCGTTGATGGAATACCAGCTACGATCCCAGCAAAGATGATAATAGAGATTCCATTCCCTACACCTTTAGAAGTAATTTGTTCACCTAACCACATTAAGAATGCAGTTCCAGCCGTTAATACAGTTGTAATTAGAAGATAACTTCCAATACCTGGATTTTCAATTAACTGCCCACCTGCTAGGTTATTAAACCCATAGGACATACCAAAGCCTTGGATGAAACCAAGCACAATTGTAAAATAGCGGGTAAACTGAGCTAACTTTCGGCGTCCCACTTCTCCTTGCTTTGACCATTCAGTAAACTTAGGAACAACGTCCATTTGTAATAACTGAATGATAATGGATGCCGTGATATACGGCATGATTCCCATTGCCAGTATGGAGAAATTCATTAGTGCTCCGCCGCCAAATGTATTTAGAAGTCCAAATACATTAAATTGGTCCTGTGACTTCAAAAACTCCGCATTCACGCCTGGTACCGGTATAAATGTACCGATGCGGAATACAACCAGCATTAAAAGGGTGAATATGATCTTTCTTCTTATATCACCCACGCGCATAAAATTGGAGATTGTCTGAAACATTAAATCACCTCAGTTTGACCGCCGGCAGCTTCAATCGCTTCCTTTGCAGCAGAGGAGAATTTATGAGCTTTAACAGTAAGCTTTTTCTCAACTTTGCCTTTTGCAAGAATCTTGATTCCTGCTTTTTCGTTGCTTACTACACCTGTTTCGATAAGAAGTTCAGGAGTTACTTCCGTTCCTTCTTCAAAACGATTTAGAGCATCAAGGTTCACTACCGCATATTCCTTACGGTTAATGTTTGTAAAACCACGTTTTGGTAAACGTTGGAATAAAGGTGTTTGACCACCCTCGAATCCAGGGCGTACACCGCCGCCAGAACGAGCATTTTGACCTTTATGACCTTTACCAGCAGTTTTACCATTACCAGAACCGATTCCACGGCCTTTGCGTTTACGCTCCCCGCGTGAACCTTCTGCAGGCTTTAATTCATGAAGTTTCATGTTGGCACCTCCTTATTTTGTAGAAGAGTGAATATTATATTTCTTTTACCGTAACAAGGTGAGCAACTTTATTGATCATTCCGCGAATAGCCGGATTGTCTTGATGCTCAACTGTTTGGTGCATTTTACGTAAGCCAAGAGCTTTAACTGTTTCGCGTTGGTCCCCTGGGCGGCCAATCACGCTGCGAGTGAGGGTAATTTCTAGTTTATTCGCCATTTGATTTCCCTCCTTATCCTAACAGTTCTTCTACTGATTTACCACGTAATTTAGCTACGTCCTCAGCACGTTTTAATTGTGTTAAACCGTTCAAAGTAGCTCGAACCATGTTGATTGGTGTGTTTGTTCCTAAAGATTTAGAAAGAATATCACCAACACCAGCTAATTCAAGTACCGCACGAACTGGTCCACCAGCGATAACTCCAGTACCTTCATATGCAGGCTTTAGAAGTACTTCCCCTGCACCGAAGTTACCAATAACTTGGTGAGGAATCGTTGTTCCAACCATTGGTACTTCGATTAAGTTTTTCTTAGCATCTTCAATCGCTTTACGGATTGCTTCTGGTACTTCTTGTGCTTTACCAGTACCAAAGCCGACATGACCGTTTTTGTCACCTACTACTACAAGAGCAGAGAAACGAAAACGACGTCCACCTTTAACAACCTTCGCTACACGATTAACCGTAACTACGCGTTCTTCAAGTTCAAGTTTGTTTGGATCAATACGACGCATCTTTTTGTGTCCCTCCTTTGTCTATTAAAATTCTAAACCGTTTTCGCGAGCAGCATCAGCTAATGCTTTTACGCGGCCATGATAGAGGTAACCTCCACGGTCAAATACGACAGCTTTGATTCCTTTTTCAACTGCACGCTTTGCAACTAATTCTCCGACCTTAACTGCTGCATCAACGTTGCCTGCAGATTCTAGACTTACTTCTTTATCTAAAGTAGAAGCACTTGCTAAAGTAACTCCCTTTACATCGTCAACTAATTGAGCATAAATATGCTTATTAGAGCGGAACACGTTTAAACGAGGACGAGCTTCAGTTCCAGAAAGTTTAGCGCGTACACGGCCATGTCTTTTCTTACGAACTGCATTTTTGTCAGCCTTCGTAATCATTTAAGTCACTCCTTTCGTTTACCTATGCGGCATTACTTACCAGTTTTACCTTCTTTACGACGCACATATTCGCCTTCATAGCGGATACCTTTTCCTTTGTAAGGCTCTGGAGGACGAACATCACGAATGTTAGCCGCTAAAGCACCAACACGTTCTTTGTTGATTCCTTTAACGATAACCTTTGTGTTAGATGGAACTTCTACTTCCACGCCAGCTTCAGGTTCAATTTCAACAGGATGAGAGTATCCTACGTTTAGTACAAGTTTAGTACCTTGCTTTTGAGCACGGTATCCGACCCCGATTAGCTCAAGACCTTTTTCAAAACCTTTGGATACACCTTCAACCATGTTAGAAAGTAATGCACGAGTTGTACCGTGTAAAGTACGGTGTTCTTTCGATTCAGATGGACGAGAAACAGTTAGTACATTCTCTTCCAGTTGGATCGTCATGTCCGGGCTGAATGAACGAGTAAGTTCACCTTTAGGACCCTTTACTGTAACTGTGTTTTTACTATCGATGTTAATTGTAACACCAGTTGGAACTTCAATTGGTTTTTTACCTATACGAGACATTTATTGCACCTCCATTCATTAAGAAAGTCTATTACCAAACGTATGCTAAAACTTCTCCGCCAACTTGTTTTGCACGAGCTTCTTTATCAGAAAGAACTCCTTGAGAAGTAGAAACTAGAGCAATTCCAAGGCCGTTAAGTACACGTGGAACTTCATCAGCTTTTGCATATACACGAAGTCCAGGTTTGCTAATACGCTTTAGACCAGTGATTACACGTTCGTTATTAGAACCGTATTTTAAGAAAATGCGGATGATCCCTTGTTTGTTGTCTTCAATAAACTCAACATCGCGTACGAAACCTTCACGCTTAAGGATATCAGCGATTTCTTTTTTGATATTAGAAGCAGGAACTTCTAATTTTTCGTGACGTACCATATTCGCATTACGGATGCGAGTTAGCAAATCTGCAATTGGATCTGTCATGACCATTGTTTTTACCTCCTTCCTAAACCTATAGGTTTACCAGCTAGCTTTTTTCACGCCAGGAATTTGACCTTTATATGCTAATTCACGGAAACAGATACGGCAAAGCTTAAATTTACGGTAAACAGAATGTGGACGTCCGCAACGTTCGCAGCGTGTGTATTCTTGTACCTTATATTTAGGCGTGCGTTTTTGTTTCGCAATCATTGACTTTTTAGCCACGTTTTCGCCTCCCTCTATTTAGCGATTACTTTTGGAACGGCATTCCAAATTGAGTTAAAAGTTCACGAGCTTCTTCATCAGTATTAGCTGTAGTTACGATAACAATATCCATACCACGAACTTTGTTTACTTTATCGTAATCAATCTCAGGGAAGATTAACTGCTCTTTTACACCTAAAGTATAGTTTCCACGTCCGTCAAAAGACTTCTTGGAAATACCGCGGAAGTCACGTACACGTGGAAGTGATACAGAGACTAACTTATCAAAGAACTCATACATACGCTTTCCACGAAGAGTAACTTTCGCACCGATCGGCATACCTTCACGAAGACGGAATCCAGCGATAGAGTTTTTTGCACGAGTAACAACTGGTTTTTGACCAGCAATTAGCGCTAATTCCTCAACCGCATTGTCTAGTGCTTTAGCGTTTTGAACAGCATCACCAACACCCATGTTGATAACGATTTTATCAATCGCAGGTACTTGCATAATTGATTTATAGTTGAACTTGCTCATAAGAGCAGGAGTAATTTCTTTTGTATACTTTTCTTTTAGGCGGCTCATTCATTGTACCTCCCTTCTTCTATAAACTATTTATCTAGAACTTCACCGGATTTTGTTGCTACACGTACTTTTTTGCCATCAACCGTTTTATAGCCTACCCGTGTTGGGTTGCCAGACTTAGGGTCGATAGGCATAACGTTTGACACATGAATCGGAGCCTCTTGGCTAATGATTCCGCCTTGCGGATTCACTTGGGATGGCTTGGAATGTTTTTTCACAATGTTTACTCCTTCAACAAGTACTCGGTCTTGTTTAGGGAACGCTGCAAGAATGACACCCGTTTTGCCTTTATCCTTACCAGAGATGACCATAACTTTGTCACCTTTTTTCACATGCATCAGTAAGCACCTCCTTAAAGGCAATTTAGTTTTAATTATAGAACTTCTGGAGCTAAAGAAATAATTTTCATGAAGTTGCTGTCGCGTAGTTCACGAGCAACAGGTCCGAAGATACGAGTACCACGAGGACCCTTATCGTCACGAATAATTACACATGCGTTTTCATCAAAACGAATGTAAGTACCGTCATTACGGCGTACACCGCTCTTTGTCCGAACAACTACTGCTTTAACAACATCACCTTTTTTAACAACGCCACCTGGTGTTGCTTGTTTCACTGTACAAACGATAATATCACCGATGTTAGCGTATTTGCGGCCAGTGCCACCAAGAACTTTAATTGTAAGTACTTCACGAGCACCAGAGTTGTCTGCAACTTTCAAACGTGATTCCTGTTGAATCATGTGTGTAACCTCCCTTCGGAATTAACTCTTTTCCGAACAATTAGATAATAACTGCTTTTTCTACTACTTCTACAAGACGGAAGCGTTTTGTAGCTGAAAGCGGACGAGTTTCCATAATACGGACAATATCGCCAGTTTTCGCTGTATTTTGCTCATCATGAGCTTTGAATTTTTTAGAGTACTTAACGCGTTTACCGTATAAAGGGTGCTTTTTGTAAGTTTCAACAAGGACAGTAACGGTCTTATCCATTTTGTCTGAAACAACACGCCCAGTGTAAACTTTGCGTTGGTTGCGTTCACTCATTGTGCGAACCTCCTCTCAATTTCACTTTGAAAAACCAATTTCTCTTTCACGAATCACTGTTTTCATACGAGCGATTGATTTGCGCACTTCACGAATACGAGCTGTATTCTCAAGCTGGCCAGTCGCTAACTGAAAGCGAAGATTGAATAATTCTTCTTTTAATGATTTGACTTTTTGTTCAATTTCGGCAGTGGTAAGGTCACGAATATCATTAGCTTTCATTTGATTCACCACCAATTTCTTCTCGTTTTACAAACTTACACTTAAGCGGAAGCTTGTGTGCAGCAAGTCGAAGAGCTTCACGAGCGATTTCTTCAGAAACACCTGCAATTTCGAACATTACTTTCCCAGGCTTAACAACTGCTACCCATCCTTCAGGAGCACCCTTACCGGAACCCATTCGGACTTCTAGAGGCTTGGCAGTGTATGGCTTATGAGGGAATATTTGAATCCAAACTTTACCGCCACGTTTCATGTAACGAGTCATAGCGATACGAGCTGATTCAATTTGACGGTTCGTGATCCATGAAGCTTCAGTAGCCTGTAGACCGAATTCACCGAAATTCACTTCTGTGCCGCCTTTTGATTGACCGCGCATATTTCCACGGTGCACACGACGATATTTTACGCGTTTAGGCAGTAACATATTATTTGCCTCCTTCCTCAGATTTCTTCTTCGTAGGAAGGACCTCTCCACGATAAATCCATACTTTCACACCAAGCTTACCGTAAGTTGTATCAGCTTCAGCTGTCGCATAATCGATATCAGCACGAAGAGTATGAAGTGGAACTGTTCCTTCGCTGTAAGATTCAGAACGAGCGATATCAGCACCGCCTAAGCGTCCAGATACCATTGTTTTGATACCTTTCGCACCAGCGCGCATTGCACGTTGAATAGTTTGTTTTTGAGCACGACGGAAAGAAACGCGGTTTTCTAATTGACGAGCAATGTTTTCCGCAACTAATTTCGCATCGATATCAGCTTTTTTGATTTCAAGAATATTGATGTGTACACGTTTGCCAGTAAGTGAGTTAAGAGCTTTACGAAGTGCTTCAACTTCAGTACCACCTTTACCAATAACCATTCCTGGCTTGGCAGTGTGAATAGTGATGTTTAGACGATTAGCTGCACGTTCGATTTCTACTTTTGATACAGAAGCATCCTTCAGACGCTTTGTGATGTACTCACGAACTTTAAGGTCTTCGTGTAAAAGATCAGCATAGTCTTTGCCTGCGTACCATTTTGATTCCCAATCACGGATAACACCGATACGCAAACCGACTGGATTTACTTTTTGACCCACTGATTATCCCTCCTTCTTTTCTGATAAAACGATAGTAATATGACTAGTACGTTTGTTAATTTGGCTTGCACGGCCCATTGCACGAGGACGGAAACGTTTAAGTGTTGGTCCTTCGTCAACGAAAGCTTGAGCAACCACTAAATTGTTAACGTCCATTTCGTAGTTGTGCTCAGCGTTTGCTAATGCAGATTTCAAAACCTTCTCTACGATTGGAGAAGCAGCTTTTGGAGTTAAGTTCAAAATTGCTACTGCTTCACCTACTTGCTTTCCTCGAATTAAATCTACGACTAAACGAGCTTTACGAGGAGCAATACGAACTGTTCTTGCAACAGCTTTAGCTTGCATAAGAATGCCCTCCTCTCATTAACGTCTTGTTTTCTTATCATCATTGCCATGCCCTTTGTAAGCGCGTGTTGGAGCAAATTCTCCAAGCTTGTGGCCTACCATGTCTTCAGTGACATATACAGGAACGTGTTTACGACCATCGTAAACTGCAATTGTGTGTCCGATGAATTGCGGGAAGATCGTAGAACGGCGAGACCAAGTTTTGATAACTTGTTTGCCATCAGTTTCATTTAGCTTTTCGATCTTTGTCATTAAATGATCATCAACAAAAGGTCCTTTTTTTAAGCTGCGACCCATGAGTGAACCTCCCTTCGCGATTGTTCTACGGTTCCATACGTGAACCGTAGGGCAATCCCGTTATTTTTTACGGCGACGAACAATAAACTTATCCGACTTGTTTGATTTTTTACGTGTTTTGAAACCAAGTGTTGGTTTGCCCCAAGGAGTCATTGGAGACTTACGTCCGATTGGTGAACGTCCTTCACCACCACCGTGTGGGTGATCGTTAGGGTTCATTACGGATCCACGAACTGCTGGGCGCTTACCTAACCAGCGGGAACGTCCAGCTTTACCGATGTTAATAAGCTCATGTTGCTCGTTACCTACTTGACCGATAGTTGCACGGCAAGTAGCGAGGATCATACGTACTTCGCCAGAGTTTAGGCGTACAAGAACATATTTACCTTCTTTACCAAGAACTTGAGCAGAAGTTCCTGCAGAACGGACTAATTGTCCACCTTTACCAGGTTTTAACTCGATGTTATGGATTACAGTACCCATTGGAATGTTTATTAATGGCAGAGCGTTACCCACTTTAATGTCAGCCTCTGGACCAGACATTACTTCCATACCTACTTCTAGGTTTTTAGGAGCTAGGATGTAGCGCTTTTCACCATCTACATAGTTAATTAGAGCAATTCTTGATGAACGGTTTGGATCGTACTCGATCGTAGCAACGCGTCCTGGAATGCCATCTTTGTTACGTTTAAAGTCGATAATACGATACTGGCGTTTATGACCGCCGGCTTGATGACGAACAGTTATCTTACCTTGGTTGTTGCGGCCTGCTTTTTTATTCAATGGAGCTAACAGGGATTTTTCGGGTTTATCAGTAGTGATTTCTTCGAAAGTGAAACCTGTCATGCCGCGACGACCGTTAGAGGTAGGTTTATACTTTTTAATCGCCATTTTATTCCCTCCTCTTCAATTAATATTAAACTTCAAAGAATTCGATTTCTTTGCTGTCAGCTGTTAATTTAACAATTGCTTTACGACGTTTGTTTGTGTATCCGCCAAAACGTCCCATACGCTTGAATTTACCTTTGTAGTTCATAACGTTTACTTTCTCAACTTTAACACCGAAGATAGTTTCTACAGCATCTTTAACTTGAGTTTTATTAGCTCTAACGTCAACTTCAAACGTATATTTTTTATCGGCCATTAAATCAGAAGAAGCTTCAGTAATTACGGGGCGCTTAATGATATCGCGTGCATCCATTATGCAAGCACCTCCTCTACTTTTTCAACTGCTGCTTTCGTCATGATTAATTTATCATGATTTAAAACGTCCAGAACGTTGATTCCTGTAGCAGTTACAACAGTTACACCAGGAATGTTACGAGCAGATAATGCTACGTTTTCATCAAGGTCAGCTGTTACAATAAGTGCTTTGGATTCAATAGAAAGACCTTTTAAAACACCTTTAAAGTCTTTTGTTTTTGGAGTTTCGAAAGCAAGGCTTTCTAATACTAAAATGTTTTCTGCTAACACTTTAGAAGATAATGCTGATTTGATCGCTAAGCGACGAACCTTCTTAGGAAGCTTGTAGCTGTAGCTACGTGGAACAGGACCAAACACAGTACCACCGCCACGCCATTGTGGTGAGCGGATAGAACCTTGACGAGCACGGCCAGTGCCTTTTTGGCGCCATGGCTTGCGACCGCCGCCTGCTACTTCAGATCTGATTTTAGTTTTGTGAGTTCCTTGACGTAAAGAAGCTCTTTGCATAACAACCGCTTCAAATAGAACGTGGTTATTAGGCTCGATACCAAAGATCGTATCATTAAGCTCAATTTCACCAACTTGAGAACCGCTTTGGTTAAATAATGCTACTTTCGGCATTCTTATTTCCTCCTTTCCGACTTATTACTATGCTTTTACCGCACTTTTGATTTTTAATAAAGATTTTTTAGCTCCAGGTACATTACCTTTAATTAATAATAGGTTACGTTCAACGTCAACTTTTACAATTTCAAGGTTTTGTACTGTAACTTGCTCTCCGCCCATACGTCCTGGTAATAATTTACCTTTGAATACACGGTTTGGAGCAACAGGTCCCATTGAACCAACACGACGGTGGTAACGTGAACCGTGAGACATTGGTCCGCGGGATTGTCCGTGGCGTTTAATTGCACCTTGGAAACCTTTACCTTTTGAGATTCCTGTTACATCAACAGTTTCACCTGCTGCGAAAATATCAACTTTGACTTCTTGACCAACTTCATATTCTCCTAAATTCACTCCGCGTAGTTCGCGAACGAAGCGCTTAGGAGCAGTGTTAGCTTTAGCAACATGGCCCTTTTCAGGTTTGTTAGATAGCTTCTCACGTTTGTCGTCAAATCCGATTTGGATTGCTTCGTAGCCGTCAGTTTCAACTGATTTCTTTTGAAGAACAACGTTAGCAGCTGCCTCAACTACTGTTACCGGGATAAGATCACCGTTTTCAGCGAACACTTGAGTCATACCAATCTTTCTTCCTAAGATTCCTTTGGTCATTTCAGTCACACCTCCTAGATAGTTAAGTTAAATTTATTTCATTAAAGTTTGATTTCGATATCTACACCTGATGGTAAATCTAAACGCATTAGTGAATCTACCGTTTGTGGTGTTGGGTTAACGATGTCGATTAGACGTTTGTGCGTACGCATTTCGAACTGCTCACGAGAATCTTTGTACTTATGAACCGCACGAAGGATTGTGTAGATAGACTTTTCAGTCGGTAATGGAATCGGACCAGATACAGCCGCACCAGAACGTTTTGCAGTCTCAACAATCTTTTCAGCAGATTGATCAAGGATTCTGTGATCATACGCTTTTAAACGAATACGAATTTTTTGTTTTGCCATTATTTTCCCTCCTTTTCGCCTATTTTAAAATAGACATTCTCCGTGAAAATTTCCCACACACTCGCCATGGCAAAGCGGCCGGGTGTGTCAGCAACCTTTCACTTCATCGCAGTCAAAGACCAACATTGTCTATTATACAGAAAACACAAGTCAATTGCAACACTAAATACTGCAATTTCTAGATGTCTTTCACACTCGTATTATTATAGCGGCATTCATTCACTTTTTCAAGCGTGACTAGAAGAATCCAATAATTTCATAAATCTATTCTCAATTCATTTTTGATATCAACATTAATTAAATTCACCAAACATATATAGAAGAAACAGAGTTATTTCCTTAGCCTCTATAAAAATAATGCAAAATAAAAAACCAGATGGATCGTCACCCACCTGGTTTTATTATAAATTAATTATTCAACGATTGTAGCAACAACGCCAGCGCCTACTGTACGTCCACCTTCACGAATTGAGAACTTAGTTCCTTCTTCGATAGCGATTGGAGCGATAAGCTCAACGTGCATTTCAATGTTATCTCCAGGCATAACCATTTCTACGCCTTCAGGAAGATTACAAATACCAGTTACGTCAGTTGTACGGAAGTAGAACTGAGGACGGTAGTTAGTGAAGAATGGAGTATGACGTCCACCCTCTTCTTTAGATAATACGTAAACTTCAGCTTTGAAAACAGTGTGTGGCTTGATTGTACCTGGCTTAGCAAGTACTTGTCCACGTTGGATATCTTCACGAGCTACACCACGAAGAAGAGCACCGATGTTATCTCCAGCTTCAGCGTAGTCTAGTAATTTACGGAACATTTCAACTCCAGTAACTGTAGTTGATTTTGGCTCTTCTGTGAAACCAGTGATTTCAATAACGTCTCCAACTTTAACTACTCCACGCTCAACACGTCCAGTAGCAACAGTTCCACGACCAGTAATTGAGAATACATCCTCAACTGGCATCATGAATGGCTTGTCAGTGTCACGAGTTGGGTTTGGAACATACTCATCAACAGCAGCCATAAGCTCAATGATTTTTTCTTCCCATTCTGCTTCACCTTCAAGAGCTTTAAGAGCAGAACCTTTAACTACAGGAATGTCATCTCCTGGGAAGTCGTATTCAGAAAGAAGGTCACGAACTTCCATTTCTACTAATTCAAGAAGCTCTTCATCGTCAACCATGTCACACTTGTTCATGAACACAACAAGGAAAGGTACACCTACTTGACGAGAAAGAAGGATGTGCTCACGAGTTTGTGGCATTGGGCCGTCAGCAGCAGATACTACTAGGATACCACCGTCCATTTGAGCAGCACCAGTGATCATGTTTTTAACGTAGTCAGCGTGTCCTGGGCAGTCAACGTGTGCATAGTGACGGTTTTCAGTTTCGTACTCAACGTGAGAAGTTGAGATAGTGATTCCACGCTCTTTTTCTTCTGGAGCGTTATCGATTTGGTCGTAACCTTTTGCTTCTCCACCCATTTTCTTTGCAAGTACAGTAGTGATAGCAGCAGTTAAAGTAGTTTTACCATGGTCAACGTGTCCGATTGTACCAATGTTAACATGGGGTTTTGAACGGTCAAATTTAGCTTTAGCCATTAGGAAAATCCTCCTTTAATATATAAAAAATAAGTATTATTTGAGCCGCGAAGAGAAATCCCCTCGCAGCTATGATGCTTACAATAGTAGTTATACTTGATTAAAAAGGTAAAATCAATTACTTTTATTCACCTTTATGTTTTTTGATGATTTCTTCAGAAATTGATTTTGGTACTTCTTCGTAATGATCAAATGTCATAGAGAAAACACCACGACCTTGTGTGCTTGAACGTAATGAAGTAGCGTAACCAAACATTTCTGATAGCGGAACCATTGCACGTACAACTTGAGCGTTGCCGCGAGCTTCCATACCTTCAACGCGACCACGGCGTGAAGTAACGTTACCCATAATATCTCCCATGTATTCTTCAGGGATAATAACTTCAACCTTCATTACCGGCTCAAGAATTACAGGGCTACATTTAGATGCTGCATTTTTCAATGCCATTGATGCAGCAATCTTAAACGCCATTTCAGATGAGTCAACATCATGGTAAGATCCATCAAACAATCTAGCCTTAATATCAACTAATGGGAAGCCAGCAAGGACTCCTCTTTCAAGCGCATCTTCAAGACCAGCTTGTACAGGAGCGATATATTCACGAGGAACAACCCCACCAACAATACCATTTTCGAATTCAAAGCCTTTACCTTCTTCGTTTGGAGAGAATTCAATCCAAACATGACCATACTGTCCGCGTCCACCTGATTGGCGAGCAAATTTACCTTCAACTGACGCTGAAGCACGGAAAGTTTCACGGTAGGCAACCTGTGGTGCACCAACGTTAGCTTCTACTTTAAATTCACGACGCATACGGTCAACAAGGATATCAAGGTGAAGTTCACCCATACCAGCAATGATAACTTCTCCAGTTTCCTGGTCAGTATGTGCACGGAATGTCGGATCTTCTTCTTGAAGCTTTTGAAGAGCTGTTGTCATCTTATCTTGGTCAGCCTTTGTTTTTGGCTCGATAGATAATTGAATAACTGGCTCTGGGAATTCCATAGATTCTAAGATAACAGGAGCTTTTTCATCACAAAGTGTATCCCCTGTAGTCGTGTCTTTTAAACCTACAGCTGCTGCGATATCTCCAGCATGTACAATCGAAATCTCTTCACGAGAGTTAGCATGCATTTGCAGAATACGTCCTACACGCTCACGCTTACCTTTCGTTGAGTTTTTTACATAAGAACCTGAGTTCAATGTACCAGAGTAAACACGGAAGAATGTAAGTTTACCAACATAAGGGTCAGTCATAACTTTGAAAGCAAGAGCTGAGAACGGCTCGCTGTCATCTGCGTGACGCTCTGTTTCTTCCTCTGTATCTGGATTAACACCATTAATAGCTGGAATATCCAGTGGAGACGGAAGATAGTCGATTGCTGCATCAAGCATTTTTTGAACACCTTTGTTTTTGAAAGCAGTTCCGCACATTACTGGATAGAATTCAACGCTTAGAGTTGCTTTACGGATAGCCGCTTTTAGCTCTACCTTAGTGATTTCTTCTCCACCAAGGTATTTCTCCATTAGCTCTTCATCAAGTTCAGCTACTGCTTCAATTAACTTTTCACGATATTCTTCAGCTTGAGCTTGATATTCTTCTGGGATTTCTCCAACTTGAATATCAGTTCCAAGATCGTTGTTGTAGAATGTAGCATCCATTTCAACTAAGTCAATGATACCTTTGAATGAGTCTTCAGCACCGATTGGTAATTGAATTGGAGCAGCATTCGCTTGTAGACGATCATGTAGAGTTTTTACAGAATATAAGAAATCTGCACCAAGTTTATCCATTTTGTTAACGAAAACAATACGTGGTACGCCGTAAGTTGTAGCTTGGCGCCATACTGTTTCGGTTTGTGGTTCTACCCCAGATTGAGCATCAAGGACAGTAACTGCACCATCAAGTACACGAAGTGAACGTTCAACTTCAACTGTGAAGTCTACGTGTCCTGGTGTATCGATGATGTTAACGCGGTGACCTTTCCATTGTGCAGTTGTTGCTGCAGATGTAATCGTGATTCCGCGCTCCTGCTCTTGCTCCATCCAGTCCATCTGAGCTCCACCTTCGTGTGTTTCACCGATTTTGTGGATTTTTCCTGTGTAGTAAAGAATACGCTCAGTTGTTGTTGTTTTACCGGCATCGATGTGAGCCATGATCCCGATATTACGAGTATTTTCTAAGGAGAACTCTCTTGCCATTGGGTCTTTCTCCTTCCTAGTATGAGTAATATTTTGTATTGGGTATAAATCCTACCAACGATAGTGGGCAAATGCTTTGTTAGCTTCTGCCATTTTGTGAGTGTCTTCACGTTTCTTAACAGATGCACCAGTATTGTTAGCAGCATCTAGAATTTCGTTAGCTAAACGCTCTTCCATCGTCTTTTCTCCACGTAGACGAGAGTAGTTTACTAACCAGCGAAGACCAAGAGTTGTACGACGATCTGGACGCACCTCTACTGGTACTTGGTAGTTAGATCCGCCGACACGGCGTGCTTTTACTTCAAGTACAGGCATGATGTTTTTAAGCGCTTGATCGAAAACTTCCATTGGCTCTTTTCCAGCGCGCTCGCTAATAATATTAAATGCTGAGTAAAGAATTGCTTGAGATTTACCTCTCTTACCGTCAACCATCATTTTGTTGATAAGTTTGCTAACAAGCTTTGAGTTGTAAATCGGATCCGGTAATACGTCTCTTTTTGCTATAGGACCTTTACGTGGCATATTAGTTCCTCCTTTCAAAAATTCTTTTCTTTATTTTATTGAAATTATTTTTTCGGTGCTTTTGGTCTCTTTTGACCGTATTTAGAACGACTTTGCATACGGTTAGCAACACCAGCTGTGTCTAATGCTCCACGAACGATATGGTAACGTACCCCCGGTAAGTCCTTTACACGTCCGCCACGGATTAGAACAACGCTGTGTTCTTGCAGGTTATGACCGATACCAGGAATATAAGCATTAACCTCGATCCCGTTAGATAAACGTACACGAGCATATTTACGTAATGCTGAGTTTGGTTTTTTCGGAGTCATTGTACCAACACGAGTACATACACCGCGTTTTTGTGGTGAAGAAACATTTGTTTGTGCTTTTTTGAAGCTGTTATAGCCTTTGTTTAGCGCAGGTGATTTTGACTTATCCTCTTTCGTTTGACGAGGCTTGCGCACTAATTGGTTAATTGTAGGCATTGAATTGTCCTCCCTTCACTATTTTGTTTAAGCCCACACATCCAGGTGGTTCATTTTGTTGCAAAAAACAAAGTCTTTGTAGATTCGTTCTACAAAAACAGTTTTTAATTGATAATCGCAACAGTTGCTGCACCAACATCAATTCCACATGCTTTTCCAAGCTTTTTCATGGAGTCTACATAGAGAACCGGAACATTTACTTCAGATGCTTTACTTGCCACATTTGCAATTACTTTCGGGTCTGCATCTTTGGCAATAATAACCTCTTTAGTTGTTCCTGTCTGCAGTGCTTTCACAGTTTGCCTAGTTCCTATTATTACTTCTTTTGCCTGCAATACTTTTTCATAAGACATATGTGACATCCTCCAAAGTATCCAGTTAATAGGAGCACCTTTGCTATATTACCATCTTCATTTTTGGATGTCAACAAACAATCTTATATTTTTTTAAAAAATATGGTGGTAATCCATTTAAAAAACGGTACTGGCCAAGCGAATTAGCCAGCACCGATCATCTGAATTTATTCTACAGGAACTGCATCCTCAGCCGCCTCTTCCTTCGTGTAAGGCTCAGCTCTGCGATAACGCTGCATTCCAGTTCCAGCTGGGACTAACTTACCAATGATAACATTTTCCTTTAATCCCAGTAGTTCATCACGTTTTCCTTTAATTGCTGCATCTGTAAGAACTCTAGTTGTTTCCTGGAATGATGCAGCAGATAGGAACGAATCTGTTTCAAGTGATGCTTTCGTGATACCTAGTAACACTGGACGTCCTGTTGCAGGAAGCTTACCAGCAAGAAGGGCTTTCTCATTAGCATCTGTAAACTGATGTATGTCAAGAAGTGTCCCTGGCAATACATCTGTTTCAGCTGCATCAATGACACGTACCTTACGAAGCATCTGGCGAACCATTACTTCGATGTGCTTGTCACCAATTTCAACCCCTTGCATACGATAAACCTTCTGTACTTCGCGTAATAAGTATTCTTGAACAGCTGTTACGTCCTTCACTCTGATTAATTCCTTCGGATCAATCGAACCTTCCGTTAATTCCTGTCCGCGTTCTACCTGGTCATTCACCGCTACTTTAAGTCGTGCTGTGTATGGCGCTGAGTATGTGCGGGATTCTACTTCACCTTGGACAACAATCTCATGCTGACGGTCTCTGCCTTCATTAATCCCTACTACAATTCCTTCAATTTCGGAAATAACAGCTACCCCTTTAGGATTACGTGCTTCAAACAATTCTTGGATACGCGGCAAACCTTGTGTAATATCGTCTCCCGCAACTCCACCTGTATGGAATGTACGCATCGTTAACTGTGTTCCAGGCTCACCGATAGATTGAGCAGCGATAATACCTACTGCCTCACCAACTTCAACCTCTTGACCAGTTGCTAGATTGCGGCCATAGCATTTCTTACATACGCCGTGGCGCGTGTTACAAGTAAATGCTGAACGGATCCAAACTTGTTCTATGTTCGCTTCTGTAACCTCTTGAGCAAGATCTTCCGTAATTAGACCATTTTCAGGTACGATTACTTCTTTAGTTTCCGGATGTTTAATAGCCTTTCTCGCATGTCGGCCAATTAGACGTTCTTCCAAAGTTTCAATCACTTCAGTGCCATCTTTCAACGCACTAATTAGTAAGCCTCTATCCGTACCACAATCATCTTCACGAACAATGACATCTTGAGCAACGTCTACTAGACGACGTGTTAAATAACCTGAGTCCGCTGTTTTTAACGCTGTGTCGGCTAGACCTTTACGAGCACCGTGAGTAGAAATAAAGTATTCCAATACTGTTAAGCCTTCACGGAAACTTGATCTAATTGGTAACTCGATAATTCTACCGGCCGGGTTCGCCATCAGTCCGCGCATACCTGCTAACTGAGTAAAGTTAGATGCGTTACCACGGGCGCCGGAATCACTCATCATAAAGATAGGGTTTGATTTATCAAGTGACTTCATCAATTTCTCTTGAATGGTGTCTTTTGCAGCACTCCAAATGGAGATAACACGATCATAACGCTCATCTTCTGTTATGAGACCGCGTCTAAACTGCTTCATAACATTATCAACTTTTGTTTGTGCCTCTTGGATAATCAGTTCCTTCTCGCCAAGTACCACGATGTCAGAAACACCAACTGTAATACCTGCTTTTGTAGAGTGCTTAAATCCAAGATCCTTCATGCGGTCAAGCATTTTTGATGTTTCAGTAATTTTATAGCGTTTGAAAACTTCAGCAATAATATTACCAAGAATCTTCTTCTTAAACGGATCTACTAGCGGCATTTCACGAATAACCGAAAGTACTTCCTGACCTCTTTCTACAAAATATTTAGCTGGAGTTTCCTCCTCTAAATTTTGTCTAGTAGGCTCGTTTATATAAGGGAAGGATGCCGGCAAAATTTCATTGAAGATTAGCTTTCCTACTGTTGTAACAAGGAGCTTCTGATTTTGCTCCGGTGTAAATGTTGGATTTTTCAAGGATCCAGCATGAACTGCCACACGTGTATGCAGGTGGACATATCCATTCTGATACGCGAGCAACGCTTCATTTACATCCTTAAAAATCATCCCTTCTCCAACTGCGCCATCTCTTTCAAGAGTCAAGTAGTAGTTTCCTAATACCATGTCCTGAGAAGGAGTTACAACTGGTTTTCCATCTTTCGGATTCAAAATGTTTTGAGCTGCAAGCATTAACAGACGTGCTTCAGCTTGTGCTTCTGATGAAAGTGGAACGTGAACCGCCATTTGGTCACCATCGAAGTCAGCGTTATAGGCTGTACAAACGAGCGGATGAAGACGAATAGCACGGCCTTCAACTAATGTTGGTTCAAACGCTTGAATTCCTAATCTATGAAGAGTAGGGGCACGGTTCAGAAGAACTGGATGTTCTTTAATAACACTTTCTAAAACATCCCAAACCTCTGGCTGAACACGTTCAATTTTGCGTTTGGCCGATTTAATATTATGAGATAAGCCCTTTTCGACTAACTCTTTCATAACGAATGGCTTAAATAACTCTAATGCCATTTCTTTCGGAAGTCCGCACTGATACATCTTTAAGTTAGGTCCTACAACGATAACCGAACGGCCAGAGTAGTCAACACGTTTTCCTAATAGGTTTTGACGGAAGCGTCCCTGCTTACCTTTTAACATGTGAGATAGTGATTTTAATGGACGGTTACCAGGTCCTGTAACAGGTCTGCCACGGCGGCCATTATCAATTAAAGCATCTACGGCTTCTTGGAGCATACGCTTTTCGTTTTGAACAATGATACTAGGCGCACCAAGATCCAATAAACGTTTTAGACGATTATTTCTATTAATCACACGACGGTATAAATCATTTAGGTCAGATGTAGCGAAACGGCCGCCATCAAGCTGAACCATCGGACGAAGCTCCGGCGGGATAACAGGGAGTACATCAAGGATCATCCAAGATGGCTCATTGCCTGAACCACGGAAAGCTTCCAATACTTCTAAACGCTTAATAGCACGTGTTCTTCGCTGTCCTTGTGCGGTTCTTAGCTCATCTTTTAAAATGTCAACTTCTTTATTTAAATCAATATCTGAAAGAAGTTTTTTAATGGATTCAGCACCCATAGAAGCTTGAAACTTATTTCCGTATTTTTCACGATATGCCCGGTATTCCTTTTCCGAAAGCAATTGCTTTCTCTCGAGGGCCGTGTCACCTGCATCAGTCACTACGTAAGACGCAAAGTAAATGACTTCTTCCAAAGCACGCGGAGACATATCAAGAACAAGTCCCATTCTGCTTGGGATTCCTTTGAAATACCAGATGTGGGAAACAGGAGCAGCAAGCTCAATATGACCCATTCTTTCACGACGCACCTTTGCACGCGTAACCTCAACGCCGCATCGGTCACAAACTACACCTTTATAGCGTACACGTTTGTATTTTCCGCAATGACATTCCCAGTCCTTTGTTGGTCCGAAAATTCGTTCACAGAATAAACCGTCTTTTTCAGGTTTTAACGTACGATAGTTAATCGTTTCAGGCTTTTTTACCTCACCATGTGACCACGAACGGATCTTATCTGGTGAAGCAAGGCCGATTTTCATATACTCAAAATTGTTTACATCTATCAAGGGGCCTACCTCCCTTTTTATCTCCGGGCTATGCCCATTTTGCCCATAAAAAGCAATTGGGGTGCAATGATAATGTTCATCAGCCCCGCTTAAATATGCGAAGGCTGTGAACTAATATTAAATTTTATCCGTAACCTACTCTTTAGTAACAACTTCTTCAGCTTCTGAGTTTTGCGGTTCAGGAGCAATTGTGAAGGATTCAGCTTGCTGCATATCCTCTTCATCCTCCGTATCACGCATTTCAATTTCTTTCTCATCACCTGAAAGAATCTTAACATCCATACCTAGACTTTGAAGTTCTTTTATTAATACTTTAAATGACTCAGGTACTCCAGGCTCTGGAACGTTTTCGCCTTTGACGATGGCTTCATACGTTTTCACACGTCCTACAACATCATCCGATTTAACCGTTAAGATTTCCTGCAATGTATAAGCAGCGCCATACGCTTCAAGCGCCCATACTTCCATCTCTCCGAAACGCTGTCCGCCAAATTGAGCTTTACCGCCCAACGGCTGCTGTGTAACAAGAGAGTATGGACCTGTCGAACGAGCATGAAGTTTATCATCAACCATGTGAGCAAGTTTAATCATATACATGACACCAACAGATACCCGGTTGTCAAAAGGCTCTCCTGAACGTCCATCATATAGGACTGTTTTCGCATCACGCGCCATTCCAGCCTCTTCAATAGTTGCCCAAACATCTTCTTCAGTTGCACCATCAAATACAGGAGAAGCAACGTGGATGCCCAAAGATCTGGCAGCCATACCAAGATGCAGCTCAAGCACCTGTCCAATGTTCATACGTGATGGTACCCCTAATGGGTTTAACATAATATCAACAGGTGTTCCGTCCGGCATATAAGGCATATCTTCTTCTGGTAAAATTCTAGAGATAACCCCTTTGTTACCATGTCGTCCGGCCATCTTATCCCCTTCGGAGATTTTACGCTTTTGAACAATGTAAACACGCACGAGTTGATTTACGCCTGGAGGCAACTCATCTCCATCTTCTCGATTAAAGACTTTAACATCCAGAACGATTCCGCCGCCGCCGTGTGGAACACGAAGGGAAGTATCACGGACTTCTCGAGCCTTTTCACCAAAGATAGCATGTAATAATCTTTCTTCCGCAGTAAGTTCTGTTACACCCTTAGGGGTTACCTTACCTACTAGCAAATCGCCATCCTTAACCTCAGCACCTGTACGAATAATTCCTCTTTCATCCAGATTGCGAAGAGCATCCTCCCCAACGTTTGGAATATCACGAGTAATTTCTTCAGGTCCGAGCTTCGTATCACGAGATTCTGATTCATACTCCTCAATATGGATAGAGGTGTAAACATCATCTTTCACGAGACGCTCACTCATAATGATTGCATCCTCATAGTTATATCCATCCCATGTCATGAAGGCAACTAGGACATTACGCCCAAGTGCTAATTCCCCAAGCTCCATGGAAGGACCGTCGGCTAAGATTTCACCCTTCGTAACACGGTTGCCAACAGCAACGATTGGACGCTGGTTGTAGCAAGTTCCCTGGTTGGAACGGATGAATTTCAGCATTCTATATTTATCAAGATCGCCTTTTACTTCTTGGCCATCTACATTAACAATTCTGCGAACCCATACTTCGCGGGCTTCAACATGTTCAACGATTCCTTCGTGCTTACAAATGACCGCAGCACCGGAGTCTTTTCCAGATACATATTCCATACCTGTTCCAACTCTTGGAGCCTCTGGCTGCATCAATGGTACAGCTTGACGCTGCATGTTTGCACCCATTAGTGCACGGTTGGAGTCATCATTTTCTAAGAACGGAATACACGCTGTAGCAGCAGATACAACCTGCTTCGGTGATACATCCATGTAGTCGGCACGATCACGAGGGACAACTGTGTTTTCACCTTTGAAACGTGCTACAACTTCCTCTTCAAGGAAGGAGCCGTCATCAGCAAGAAGCACATTGGCCTGGGCTACTACATAGTTATCTTCTTCATCAGCCGTTAAATAATCAATACGGTCTGTTACTTTGCCTGTTTCAGGGTCAACACGACGATAAGGCGTTTCAATAAAGCCGAATCTGTTCACCTTTGCAAATGATGATAATGAGTTAATCAATCCAATATTCGGTCCCTCAGGAGTCTCAATCGGACACATACGGCCATAGTGGGAATAGTGAACGTCACGCACTTCAAAGCCGGCGCGTTCACGAGTTAATCCACCTGGTCCAAGCGCAGATAAACGGCGTTTATGCGTTAATTCTGCAAGCGGATTTGTCTGATCCATGAATTGAGATAACTGTGAGCTTCCGAAGAACTCTTTAATAGATGCAATGACAGGGCGAATATTAATTAATTGCTGCGGAGTGATCGTGTTTGTATCTTGAATGGACATTCTTTCACGAACCACACGTTCCATTCTGGAAAGACCAATACGGAACTGGTTTTGTAAAAGCTCACCAACAGAACGCAAACGTCGATTTCCAAGATGATCAATGTCATCTGTATCCCCTACAGAATGCAATAGGTTAAAGAAGTAGCTGATAGAAGCAATGATATCTGAAGGTGATATATTCTTTACTGCCTCTTCAACATACGCGTTCCCAATTACATTAATAACCTTTTCGCCATCTTCGTTAGGTGCATAAATTTTAATAGACTGAAGCGTGATATCCTCATCAAGTACACCACCAACAAGGCTAACTGTCTTGAAACCAATATCTTTTTCAAGGTTTGGCAGAATGCGGTCAAGTGTACGCCTATCAAGAGTTACACCTTTTTCAGCAATAATTTCGCCTGTTTCCGGATCAACTAGCGTTTCAGCTAATTTTTGCCCGAACAATCTATTTTTTATATGAAGCTTTTTATTAATCTTGTATCTTCCTACGTTTGCTAAATCATAACGCTTAGGGTCGAAAAACCTTGAAACTAATAAACTTTTCGCATTATCTACAGTTGGAGGTTCACCAGGACGAAGGCGTTCGTATATTTCTAATAACGCCTTATCTGTACCTTCTGTATTGTCTTTCTCTAGCGTGTTGCGAATGTATTCATTGTCTCCAATCAAATCGATGATTTCTTGATCAGAACCGAACCCAAGGGCACGCAAAAGAACCGTAACGGGCAGTTTCCGAGTACGATCTATTCTAACGTACACGACATCCTTGGCATCTGTTTCATACTCAAGCCAAGCGCCGCGGTTCGGGATGACAGTTGCCGTAAAGCCTTTCTTCCCGTTTTTATCTAATTTTCCACTATAATATACACTCGGTGAACGAACAAGCTGAGATACGATTACACGTTCAGCTCCATTGATCACAAATGTACCTGTTTCCGTCATAAGCGGGAAGTCACCCATAAAAACATCCTGGTCTTTAACTTCGCCTGTTTCTTTGTTTACAAGACGTACCTTTACACGTAACGGTGCAGAGTATGTAACATCTCGTTCTTTCGATTCCTCAACGGAATACTTTGGATCGCCAAGGCTGTAATCAATAAATTCAAGCGATAAATTACCAGTAAAGTCTTCAATCGGCGAAATGTCCTGGAACATTTCACGTAAACCCTCATCAAGAAACCATTGATAAGAAGAGGTTTGGATTTCGATTAGATTTGGTAATTCTAAAACTTCACTGATTCGCGCGTAACTCCTACGTTGGCGGTGTCGTCCATACTGAACAAGTTGACCTATCAACTGATTCACCCCTCAAATCAAGCTTAATGGCAATAATATTCTCAAATAGAACAACTGTCCTATCTTAAGACAAAGGATATGTTAAATAATATCGTTGACCTGTAAAAAGCCATTTCCAACATGTTCTCGAATGTTTTCGTCTCGAATAAAACTCGTTAACATGCACACAAATAACCAAATCAACAACCATCATTAATTCATCCATGACAAAAAGAAAAAAGGGTTTTTAGTTCAAAAAACCACATTTTCACATAACGACAATATTTTATTATCTTTCCCATTAAAAACCAAAATTATACAACTTTTGTGTATTTTAGTAAATAATCGGAACATATTATGTTGGCATTATATAATGCTAACATACGCAAAAAGTCAAGTCAATCTTTTTTTGCCCGCAAAATATAATAGCCTTTTTTCTTTTCTACCGTTTCTACTTCACTAAAATACTCTGATAGCTTTTCAATAGCTGACGGGGCTCCCTGCTTTTTTTGTATCACTACCCAGAGATCTCCGCCCGTCTGTAATTTATGATAGCTTTGCTCAAAAATATCATGGACAACCTTTTTGCCTGCCCGAATTGGAGGATTCGTTAATACCGCCGCAAACTTGTCATCTTTCACATTTTCAAGTCGATCACTTTCATAAATACATACATTATTAATTTGATTTAACTCCGCATTTTCACGCGCGAGTGCTAACGCCCTTGAATTAACATCCACCATATGGACAAGGCGGTCCTCCATAAGCTTCGCTGCCGAAAGTCCAATCGGTCCATATCCACAGCCAACATCAAGGATGTTTCCTTCAACACCTGGCTGTTCAAACATTTCGATTAGCAATCTGGATCCAAAATCAACTTCGCTTTTTGAGAAAACCCCATTATCTGTTTTAAAACGAAATGGATGACCCTTTAACGTAAAGCTCCAATAATTAGGATTACTTTCTGTACTTTGTGTTTTGGAATAGTAATGTTCTGACACGATATCGTCACCTCCAACGGGGATTTGGCTGCAGAAATAATGAGAGGTTAAAAAAAGCCCGCTATACAGCGGGCTTTTCTTTTTCTATATTACTTAACTTCAACGCCAGCTCCAACTTCTTCAAGTTTAGCTTTGATTTCTTCAGCTTCTTCTTTAGAAGCGCCTTCTTTGATTGCTTTTGGAGTGTTGTCAACAAGTTCTTTTGCTTCTTTAAGTCCAAGACCTGTGATTTCACGAACAACTTTGATAACTTTGATTTTTTGATCGCCTGCAGAAGCAAGGATTACATCAAAATCAGTTTTTTCTTCCTCAGCAGCACCAGCAGCACCACCCATAACAGCTACAGGAGCTGCAGCAGTTACACCAAATTCTTCTTCAATAGCTTTTACTAAGTCGTTTAATTCTAAAACAGTCATAGATTTTACTGCTTCAATGATTTGTTCTTTAGTCATGATAATGTTTCCTCCTTATATTTGGTTTAAACCGATGTGTTTATCGTTAAAAAATTCAACTTACGCGCCTTGTTCTTCTTTTTGGTCTGCAACAGCTTTTGCAGCAAGAGCAAGATTGCGGATAGGTGCTTGAAGCACGCTGAGTAGCATAGATAGTAAGCCTTCGCGAGATGGTAGTTCTGCAAGAGCCTTAATTTCTTCTGCTGATGCAACGTTTCCTTCAATTACACCTGCTTTAATTTCAAGTGCTTCATTCTTTTTAGCGAAGTCATTGATGATTTTTGCTGGAGCAATTACATCTTCAGTACTGAATGCAACCGCATTAGGACCAGTTAATACTTCGTTTAAAGCAGCTAGTTCAGCAACTTCTGCAGCACGGCGTGTTAAAGTATTTTTGTATACTTTGAATTCAACACCAGCTTCACGAAGCTGTTTACGAAGTTCAGTTACTTGAGCAACAGATAGACCGCGGTAGTCAACAACAACTGTTGATACACTAGCCTTTAGTTTGTCAGCAATTTCTTCGACAGTTTGTTTCTTTTGTTCGATAGCACTGCTCATCTTTACACCTCCTGTAGAAATTTCTGCACTTATACCGTTCAATAAAAAACCTCCACATCAAGCAGACATGGAGGGAGTATACAATAGGCAAAACAATAATCTATCGTATGACCTCGGCAGGATATTAAGCAAGAAGCACCTGCTGTCTACGGTACAAATGGTATTATATTTAACAACAAAATACATATTACTAAATGTAATTTTGTTTGTCAATCTTGTAAGTTAATTTCCAATAATTACTTAACTGTAACAGTTGAAGGATCTACTTTAACACCAGGTCCCATTGTTGAAGTAACAGATACGTTCTTCATGTAAGTACCTTTTGCAGCAGATGGTTTAACTTTAAGCATTGTTTCGAAAATTGTGTTGAAGTTTTCGATAAGCTTTTCGTTTTCGAAAGAAACTTTACCGATAGGAACATGGATGTTACCAGCTTTATCAGTGCGGTATTCTACTTTACCTGCTTTAATTTCGTTAACAGCTTTTTCCACATCAAATGTAACTGTACCAGTTTTAGGGTTTGGCATTAAGCCTTTTGGTCCTAACACACGACCAAGCTTACCAACTTCACCCATCATGTCAGGTGTCGCAACGATTACATCGAAATCAAACCAGCCTTGGCTGATTTTGTTGATGTACTCTGCATCGCCTACATAATCTGCTCCAGCAGCTTCTGCTTCCTTCGCTTTTTCACCCTTTGCGAATACTAAAACGCGTTGAGTTTTACCAGTACCGTTTGGAAGCACAACCGCTCCACGAATATTCTGGTCAGCTTTCTTAGGATCAATTCCTAAGCGGAAAGCAACTTCTACAGTCGCATCAAACTTAGTAAAGTTTGTTTTCTTTGCAAGATCAATCGCTTCTTCGATTGGATAAGCCTTCATACGGTCTACAAGCTTAGAAGCTTCTAAAAACTTTTTACCTTTTTTAGCCATTGTATTTTCCTCCTAGATTGTGGTTTTAGCGGAATAACCTCCCACTTTGAAAAGCGCAGGCGCCTTTAGCAGCGCCTGAGCTAGACATCAGAAAAGCACAAAGCCTTAGACAGAACAAAGGTTGCGTGTGAAACCAAGCTCAGCAACGCAACCCCATTGAACAGCCTAAAACTCTAAGCATGGATTAGTCTTCGATAACGATACCCATGCTGCGTGCAGTACCTTCAACCATAAGCATTGCAGCTTCTACGCTAGCAGCGTTTAGGTCAGGCATTTTTGTTTCAGCAATCTCGCGTACCTTGTCACGCTTGACTGTTGCTACTTTATTACGGTTTGGTTCACCAGAACCAGACTGAATTCCAGCTGCTACTTTTAGAAGAACGGCAGCAGGAGGAGTTTTCGTAATAAATGTAAATGAACGGTCTTCAAAAACCGTAATTTCAACAGGAATGATTAGGCCAGCTTGTTCAGCTGTACGTGCGTTAAATTCCTTACAGAATCCCATGATGTTAACACCCGCTTGACCTAGTGCAGGTCCTACTGGCGGTGCAGGGTTTGCTTTACCTGCTGGAATTTGTAATTTTACAAGTTTGATTACTTTTTTAGCCACGAGACACACCTCCTTAAAGTCCGTGATGTGGTAATTGGGGCCTTAGTGACTGTTAGGGTCCCCTCCCACTCAACTTATAGTCTTTATATCAAGATAAAGAACATAACAATAGTCCGGTCTCTAAACCTGAGACATACTGACCTTTGAAATATTATCACTTTTCAAAGCTAATTTCAAGTTTTTTTCAAATTATAGTTTCTCAATTTGTGAAAAATCTAACTCAACCGGCGTGTCACGGCCAAACATATTAACAAGGACTTTAATTTTCGCTTTGTCTCTGTCAATATCTTCAATCGATCCTGTAAAGTTGGCGAATGGTCCCTCTTTCACTTGAACCATTTCTCCGATTTCAAAGTTAATTTCTACTCGTCTTTCTTCAACACCCATACGCTTCAAGATTACATTAACTTCTTCAGGCAATAGCGGTGTCGGCTTAGAGCCGTGACCTGCTGATCCGACAAAGCCCGTAACGCCTGGTGTATTCCGAACTACGTACCATGAATCATCAGTCATCACAATTTCTACAAGTACATAGCCTGGGAAAACTTTACGTTTTACTACTTTCTTTTTGCCGTTTTTGAAATCAGTTTCTTCTTCTTCCGGAACGATAACCCGGAAGATTTTATCTTGCATTCCCATAGATTCTACGCGTTTCTCTAGGTTTGCCTTTACTTTATTTTCATAACCGGAATACGTATGAACAACATACCAATTCTTTTCCATTCAAGGGGACTAAATCGTCCTTCCCTCCCTGTATCATTAAATAGGTTTGACTATTTTCGTAAAAAACTGCCTATATAAAACATTTTTTAACCAAATAAAAAACCCGTTACCGGGCTTTGCAAATGTTTCCTGTGCTATTCACCATTATACCATGGATATACAGGGGTTATTCAAGAATTAATCGAATCAATTCAGAAATACCTAAGTCAACCACTGCGAAGAACACTGCAAAAAACGCAACAGTTGCTAGGACTGTTACAGTATAGCCAGTCAGTTCTTTGCGCTTTGGCCAACTGACCTTTTTCATTTCACGTCCAATATCACGGAAAAAATTCAAGATGCGCTGCATATTGTAACCCCCAACTTACTTATAATCTAAGTAAATTTCATAATGAATTTAAACAATCGAAAAATCAAATTACGATTATTCTAGTGAATAAGAAGTTTATGAAATTTAGAAAAATACATATATAAAATTCGACTATAATTACTTACTTTGTTTCTCTATGAATGGTATGATTGCTGCATGTTTTACAATACTTCTTAAGCTCTAGGCGCTCGGAGTCTTTATTATTCATTGTTGAATAATTTCTGGATCCGCACTCTTTGCATGCTAGTACTACTTTTTTTCTCATCATTCCACCTACTAAAATACATTTACGTCCTTAAAACTTTATCACGGACCATAAACGATGTCAATAACAGGGAAAGTGGAGATTGAGTGATCTGCTTGTTCCCATCCGCTCTATAAAGTAATTTCTCGGACCTCCAAATACCGCTCAAGCTTTCGTTTCACCCTTTGCAGAGCGTTGTCTATTGATTTCACATGACGGTTTAATTCTTCCGAAATTTCTTGATAAGATTGTCCATCCAAATAAAGGGAAAGTACTTTTCTTTCAAGATCACTAAGCAGCTCGGACATTTTAACCTCAATATGATCAAACTCTTCCTGATTAATGATTAATTCCTCAGGATCCATTACCTTTGCACCAGAAATAACATCCATTAAGGTTCGATCTGATTCTTCATCATAAATCGGCTTGTCCAATGACACGTATGAGTTCAGCGGAATGTGCTTCTGCCTTGTAGCGGTTTTGATGGCTGTGATAATTTGTCTAGTAATGCACAGCTCTGCAAACGCTTTAAACGAAGATAGCTTGTCCTCTTTAAAATCACGAATAGCCTTGTATAAGCCAATCATTCCTTCTTGAACAATATCTTCCTTATCTGCACCAATTAAAAAATATGATCTTGCTTTGGCACGTACAAAATTGCGATACTTATGAATTAAATAATCTAACGCTTCACTCTCGCCTTTATGCACTAAATCAATCAATTCTTCATCTTCAAGCTGCATATACCCTAAATTATTCTCATCGATTGTTTTCAAGTCAGTATCCACTAAGATCCCCCCGACCGCACCAAGCATAGATAGAAATATTATACAGTAAGAATTTTTCCAGCGTCAACCACTCATTGGTCTCCTCTGCGCCACTTTTCAAAAATTTCTGCCATTTCCTTGCTAAGCGGGATTTTCGAAAATGGCTGCTTTTCCTGAATCTTCTTTACCCTTTTTTCTATTTTACTTTCAATCGAATTCATTTCATTTAATAATTCTCTTGAGGACTTTCGCAGCGCACCCTGTCCAAAAATTGCCCATTGCTCTGTATAGTCGGAGGTTGCAACATGAACTTGGGTTTTAATATTGTTTAGGCTGATGGCAAGTTTCTCAATTCTTTCATCAGCCGTCTCATTTGTCCTTGTAAAAATAACTTCCACTTTTGAATCCTTATATTTCTTCTCGGTACCCTTCACATAATGAGCATCAAATACGACTATGACCCTATATCCAGAATACCCCTGATATTCTGCCATTTTTTCAATTAACCGGTCTCTGGCAGCTGCTAAATCCTTTTTCTTAAGCTCTCTTAGCTCTGGCCAGGCACCAATTACGTTATATCCGTCAACAAGTAGGATGTCCATTTCTATCCCTCAAGAGGATGTCGCTTACTGAAGACCTCATACATTAAAAGAGCTGCTGCAACAGATGCATTCAGAGAAGTCACATGGCCTGCCATCGGTAAATGGATTAAAAAATCACATTTATCCCTGATTAATCGACCCATACCTTTTCCTTCACTGCCAATGACAAGACCTAGCGGCAATGTTCCGTCAAAACGGCGGTAATCTTCACTTCCCTTGGCATCTGTCCCGGCAATCCATACGCCTTTTTCTTTTAATTCATCGATCGTTCTAGCCATATTTGTCACACGGACAACAGGGATATGCTCAATAGCACCAGTTGATGCCTTTGCAACTGTCGTAGTTAAACCTACTGCTCTCCGCTTCGGAATAATAATTCCATGTGCACCTACTGCATCAGCTGTTCTCATGATCGACCCTAGATTATGAGGGTCTTCTATTTCATCTAATAATAAGAAAAAGGGGGCCTCATTTCTTTTTTCGGCTGCTTGGAAAAGATCATCTATTTCCGCATATTGGTAGGCTGCAACCTGTGCAACAACCCCTTGATGATTCCCTTCCGCCATCTGATCTAATTTCTTCTTCGGGACAAATTGAACAAATACATTTGATGCTTTGGCAAGCCCAATTACCTGCTGCATTTGTCCTCCTTGTGACCCCTCTGCTATGAAAATTTTATTAATATCCCGTCCTGATTTAAGTGCTTCCATTACAGGGTTTTTTCCCATAATAAAATCTTGGCTCATTTAGAATTTCCTCCTTTCCTTTCTTCTACTATTCGAAAAGCAGACAAGATCACTTCCTCCTGCCGCTCCTCTTTACCTGATAAATGTAAATAGCCAATTAACGCTTCAAATGCCGTGCTATATCGGTAGGTTTGAACATCTGTATTTTTCGGGACAGAACCGGACTTTGCATTTCTTCCTCTTTTCACAACGGCAATTTCCTCTTCTGTCAGAAAGTCTGAATCCAGCATCTGGTGAATAATGACCGATTGAGCTTTAGCAGACACATAATGAGTGGCCTCTCTATGCAGCTGATTTGGCCTAACCTGCCCATGCTGGATAAGATGTCTTCTGACATAGATTTCAAAAACAGCATCGCCCATATAAGCAAGGGCGAGGCTGTTTAGCTGTTTCTCATCAATTTTATGATCGTATTGAAGCATTCTTTAGCCTCTTTTCCATCTAATGCCTTGAGGTGTATCTTCAAGAATGATGTTCATGTCTTTTAGCTGATCACGGATTTGGTCGGCTAATTGGAAGTTTCGATCCTTACGTGCTTGAATACGCTCCTGGATTAAACGCTCAATCTCTTCATCGAGCAAATCCTCTTTCGGGAAATCTAAAGTGAGCCCAAGTACTTGGAAAAGATCCTCAAATTCCTTAGTAAATGCCTTAATCACTTGTAGGGAGGTATTTTTCTCCATTAAATAATAATTCGCTAATTTGGAAAGCTCAAAGAGAACAGAAATGGCATTTGCTGTATTAAAATCATCGTCCATTGCCTTGATAAATTCTTCGTGCTGTGCTGCAATTTTATCTAGCCATTCTTGATTGTTTTCAGTTAGGTCGGCACTTGTTTCTTGGCGATGCTTCAAGTTTTGGTAGGATGTTTTAATTCTTTCTAGACCCGCACGCGTATTTTCTAGTAATTCTTCACTATAGTTAATTGGGTTGCGATAATGAACGGACAGCATGAAGAATCGAAGCACCTGCGGATCATGATTCTTAATAATGTCATGGACAAGAACAAAGTTACCAAGTGATTTTGACATTTTTTCATTATCGATATTAATATAGCCGTTATGCATCCAATAACGCGCAAATGTTTTTCCGCTTACTGCTTCCGATTGGGCGATTTCATTTTCATGGTGAGGGAAGGCTAAATCCTGTCCGCCCGCATGAATATCAATTGTTTCGCCTAAATACTTTTTCGCCATCGCGGAGCACTCTATGTGCCAGCCAGGGCGACCTTTTCCCCATGGGCTATCCCAATAAATTTCTCCTTCTTTTGCTGCCTTCCAAAGGGCAAAATCAAGAGCGTCTTCCTTCTTTTCTCCTACAGCAATGCGGGCGCCTGACCGAAGCTCATCAATGGATTGGTGAGAAAGCTTTCCATACTCCTTAAATTTGCGGGTATGGTAGTAGACATCCCCTTCAGATTCATAGGCATATCCCTTTTCAATTAATGCTTCAATGAATTCAATAATAATGTCCATGCTCTCAGTCACTCTCGGGTGGGCGTCAGCACGTTTGCAGCCAAGCGCCGAAACATCTGAAAAATAGGCATCAATAAAGCGCTCTGCAATGACGGGAACTTCTTCTCCCAATTCATTCGCCGCACGGATTAATTTATCATCAACATCTGTGAAATTAGAGATGTACTTGATATCATAACCTCTATACTCAAAATATCTTCTAACCGTATCAAAAACAATTGGCGGTCTTGCATTTCCTATATGAATATAATTATAAACAGTTGGACCGCACACATACATTTTTACCTTCCCTTCCTCTAAAGGGATAAACGGCTCTTTCTGTCTTGTTAGTGTATTATAAATTTGAATGGCCATTAACTAGGCTCCTTTCTTTCTTAAGGTCCTCTAATTCATTGCTCAGTTGGGCAATTTCTTTTTCCAATTCTTTAAATCGATCTGCAATAGGATCAGGAAGGTCGCTGTGATTTAAATCTTTTTTAATACGAACACCATCCTGGATTTTTACTTTACCTGGTATTCCTACTACTGTCGAATTAGGAGGCACTTCATGTAAAACGACAGATCCCGCTCCAACCTTCGAATTTTCCCCGATCGTAATGGATCCAAGCACCTTTGCTCCTGTAGCAATCAAGGCATTATCCTTAATAGTAGGATGCCGCTTTCCTTTCTCTTTCCCGGTTCCTCCTAATGTTACCCCTTGGAAAATGGTTACATTATCACCAATTTCGCAAGTCTCCCCAATGACTACCCCCATCCCATGGTCAATGAAAAGTTTTCTTCCGATTTTCGCACCTGGATGAATTTCAATTCCTGTGAAAAAGCGGCTAATTTGTGAGATGACTCTTGCAAGAAAATAGAGTTTTCTTTTAAAAAGCCCATGTGCTAATCGATGTGCCCATATGGCATGCAGGCCAGAATAAGTTAAGATTACCTCTAAATAACTTCTTGCAGCCGGATCCTGTTCAAATATAACTTCGATATCTTCCTTTAGCCTATTAAACACGTTTGTCCCCTCCCTAATCTTCATTCGATAATTTATATTTAAAAAAGGTTTTTTCGAATAGTATTTTCCGGGAAATTTTTTATTTCCACAGTTAAAAAAGAGTGTGTACATGGTGCTTTTTTCAGTGAGTATAAGCTTTCATATCGAAGACTTTTAATAATACCCCCCTCCAAAATTGTTATATCGTTTTTGTATTTTGGGTATAAAAAAAACGCCTCCGTCAATGATGACAGAGACGCTTTATGCGCGGTTCCACTCTGTTTAGACATCGAAATGTCTCAACTTTTACTTGTTAACGGATTAGTTCCGCTCACTTCTATTAGGAAAATTTCATACTGCTAAGATATGAAAAATCCGTTCGAAATGAGGCTCAGAGGGGCACTTCAGATCAATGAGAGGCTTAAACCACTTTCAGCCGGTGATGGTTCTCTCTAAAAAGCATCATGTTCTTACTTTTCCTCTTCAACACTTTTCATTTATTGAGTTACTTATTACTATATTACATTTTGGGCAATATGTTAATCTAAAATACTCATTAATCGCATTTTTACTTTTTCTTTCCCGAAAAGCTCGATTGCCTGCGGGAGATCCGGCCCATGAGTCTGGCCTGTTATCGCAACGCGGATAGGCATAAAGAGCTTCTTGCCTTTATGGCCAGTAGATTTTTGCACAGCCTTCATCGCAGCCTTAATTTCATCGGCCTTGAATTCACTTATGCCTTCAATTTCCTGTAGAAAAGCAGTTAGAACCTCTGGAACCTGTTCCTCTTCGATAACAGCCTTCGCTTCATCATCCATAACTGTTTTATCACTAAAGAAAATCCCTGACATCTCTACAATTTCAGCGCCGTAGCTCATTTTTTCCTGATATAAGGAAATGAGGCTGCGCACCCATTGTGTTTCCTCTTCAGTCAAGTTCTCACTAATTCGGCCCGCTTTTACAAGATGTGGCTGAGAAATGGCGACAAGACGATCAATATCAATCGTTTTCATATATTGATTGTTCATCCATGTCAGCTTTTGTTTATCGAAAAGAGCAGGTGATTTAGATAAGCGGCTAGCATCAAAAATATTAATGAACTCCTCCTTAGAGAAAATTTCTTCCTCGCCAGATGGAGACCATCCTAATAGGGCAATAAAGTTAAATAGGGCTTCAGGCAAATAGCCTAGCTCCTCGTATTGCTCGATAAACTGGATAATGGACTCATCACGCTTACTTAATTTTTTGCGGCTCTCATTGACAATTAATGTCATATGTCCAAAAACCGGAGCTTCCCAGCCGAGAGCATCATAAATCATCAATTGCTTAGGTGTATTGGAGATGTGATCATCCCCTCTTAATACATGGGAAATCTGCATTAAATAATCATCAACCGTTACGGCAAAATTATAGGTAGGTGTGCCATCTTTTTTGACGATAACATGATCGCCAATTCCATCTGATTCAAAGGATACATTTCCTTTAACCATATCATCGAAAGCATATAATCTACCTTGTGGAACTAAGAAGCGAACGCTCGGCTGTCTTCCTTCTGCTTCAAGCTTTGTACGCTCCTCTGGAGACAAATGACGGCATTTGCCGGAGTAAGCTGGCGTTTCTCCTTTAGCCGTTTGCGCTTCTCTTTCAGCCTCTAACTCTTCTTCCGTACAATAGCATTTATAGGCAGAACCATTTTCAAGAAGTTCATGATAATACTTTTCATAAATATCATTTCTCTCAGATTGGCGATAAGGGCCAAAGCCGCCATCCTTATCAACGCTTTCATCCCAATCAATCCCAAGCCATGTTAAGTACTTTAACTGACTTTCTTCTCCACCTTCAATATTACGTTTCTTGTCAGTATCTTCAATACGGATGATAAATTTCCCGCCTTTGCTTCTAGCAAATAAATAATTGAATAAAGCTGTACGGGCATTACCGATATGTAAATGTCCAGTTGGACTAGGGGCATAACGTACACGAATATCGTTTGACATATTACTTATGTCCTCCTCTAAAAATCTACTTTTTTATTGATTTATTTTATCATTTCTTTTTCTGCAATAAAACAGCAACTTGTGAAGCGATTCCCTCGCCTCTGCCGACAAATCCTAGCTTCTCAGTTGTCGTAGCCTTTACGTTAATGTTTTCAACAGAGGTTTCTAGTAATTGGGCTATTCTCTCCCTAATTTGGCCAATATATGGAGCCATTTTTGGTCTTTGAGCAATGATGGTACAATCTGCATTGACAAGCTCATACCCTTTTTCCTTAACTAAATTCCACACATGCTCTAATAATTTTGCTGAATCTGCATCTTTGAACTCAGGATCGGTATCGGGAAAATGCCTTCCGATGTCTCCTTCACCGATTGCACCAAGACAAGCATCAGCCACTGTATGTAATAGTACATCCGCATCAGAATGACCTAATAAACCTTTTTCATATGGAATTTCAATTCCGCCTAGTATGAGCGGGCGCCCTTCCGTTAATTGATGCACATCAAAGCCTTGTCCAATTCGAAACATCTTATTGTCTCCTCTTTTTAAAAATAGTTATGGTTGATTGCCCATTCGTTTCCGAATAATGGCCTCTGCAAAATATAAATCCTCTGGCGTTGTCAGCTTAATATTGTCATAATTTCCTTCAACAATCATAACATCCTGCCCAGTCCGCTCCACCAAACTTGCATCATCGGTTCCGAGAAAATGATCTGCTTCAGCCTTCTGGTAAGCATTCATTAAAATAGAAAAACGAAAAGCCTGTGGGGTTTGGACAGCCCACAAGCTGGTTCTTTCTACCGTTTCAGTCACAATATTTCCGGCAGCCTTTTTTACTGTATCCTTTACAGGGACCGCTAGTATCGCGGCCCCATTTTTCTCTGCAGCTATTACTAACGAGTCGAGAAGTTTTTTATCAATAAATGGTCTTGCTGCATCGTGAACAAGAACGATTCCCTCTTGCTTCACACATTTTAAGGCATTATAAATACTATGCTGCCTTTCCTTTCCGCCAGGAGCTAAAGCTATCACCTTTGAAATGTCATATTCATTTAGGAGCGCCTTCATTTCATCCTCATCCTGGGGATTGATGGCAAGATAAATGCCCTCGCAATTCTCATCCAGCTCAAAAACTCTTAATGTATGAATAAAAATCGGCTGTTGATCTATTTCTAATAAAACTTTATTCCTGCCCGCTCCCATTCTTTTTCCCTGGCCTGCAGCAGGAATGATGACTTGATAAGCCATTTCAAACAAACCCCAATCCCTTATAATGCTTTTTCCAATAGCTTTGGCTTCGCGAATATCATTCGTCCAGCTGAGGTTTGCAGAACACTCGTGACAAGGACATCAATATGCTTTCCAATGTAATCCCGGCCATCCTCGACTACAATCATTGTGCCATCATCCAGATAAGCAATTCCTTGATTTTGTTCCTTTCCATCTTTAATGACCTGTACCTTCATTTCTTCACCAGGAAGAACAACCGGTTTAACAGCATTGGCTAGATCATTAATATTTAAGACAGAAACCCCTTGGAATTCGCAAACTTTATTTAGGTTAAAATCATTTGTAACAACGATTCCATTTGTTACTTTCGCAAGCTTCACTAGCTTGCTATCTACTTCCTGAATTTCTTCAAAGTCACCTTCATAAATCTCTACTTTAATCGCAAGCTCTTTCTGAATTCGATTTAGAATGTCAAGACCTCTTCGTCCTCTATTCCGCTTTAAAACATCTGATGAGTCAGCAATATGCTGTAATTCTTCCAGAACAAACTGAGGGATGACAATGGTTCCTTCTAGAAATCCAGTTTGGCAAATATCGGCGATTCTGCCATCAATAATGACACTTGTATCCAATAATTTCAACACATTTTTCGGTGGTGCTTCAGTTTCTTCTTCTATATTCTTCTTCTTTCTGTTTGAAAATAAGGTTAGAAGCTCATCACGCTTTTTAAAGCCCACCTGAAAACCTAAATAGCCAAATATAAGGGTTAACACAATAGGAGCAACAGTATTTAAGACAGGCACTTCAATAGTTGTTAAAGCATACCCAATTAAAAAGGCGATGATTAATCCAAAAACTAAGCCTACACTTCCAAAGATAATATCGGTTATGGGCGCTTTTACAAGCGATTCTTCCACCCATTTGACAACATTTACAACATGATCAACCGCCCAAAAAGAAATAAGATAAAAAATAATGGCACCTAACAAGGCGGATACATATGGATTATTTAAAAGAGCAATGTCATCCAGGGATATTAATATTAATAGTTCGGGAATGAGAAATATCCCCAGCGTAATCCCGATTATCAGAAAGCATGCTTGAACAATACGTTTTAACATACCTTCACCTCCTTTTATTCATTATAAACAGATTTTTCAAATTGAAACCTTGGAGCAGAAAAAATTATATTAAAATATAGATGATAAAAAAAAGAATCTATTACAAACAGGGTAGCACCATTGGTAATCAAGTGTCAAATAATACAAATAACCGATCATTTTATCATAACGGCATATATAGTTCAATGGTCACTTAAAGCTGCCGATCTGCTAAAAGCTGTTTTTTTATCAACTTTAGGCCTTCTTTTATTTTTTTAGCCCTTACTTCCCCAATTCCTTCAACTTCATCTAATTCCTCTACTGACGCAGAAACAATAGTTGGGAGATCCATAAACCGAAGAATTAAATTTTCAATAATAATAGGAGGCAATCTTGGGATTTTTGATAACATCCGATAGCCACGGGGACACCTAAGCTCTTCTGTATGGACATACCCATTATATCCTAATAGCTTTAAAATAACTGAATCCTCCAGCATTTTCCCGACCGACAGCTCTTGTAATTTATCAAACATTTCATTAGGGTGAGTGTCTTTTGAATGAGCATAATCCCTAATAATTAAATCTATTTCTCTCTCAATACCGTCTAAAAGCTCGTTCATTTGTAAGCGAATCAGTCTTCCTTCTATCCCAAGCTCGTTTAAATAAGTTAGTAATTCATTTTTTATTCTTAGGACCATTTCAATGCTGTGAAACACGCTTAATATATCACTGTAAGTCACAATTTCCTCAAATTCCAGCACACTTAAATTAGAAATATCCTCTTCTAAGACAATCTTGTATTTTTCAAGTGTTTGTAAGGCTACATTTGCCTTAGTCAAAATAACCCCAATATCCCTAAGTGCGTAGCGAAAATGGCCCTTATAAAGGGTGATGACATTCCGCCTTTGTGAAATAGCTATAACAAGCTCTCCTGTCTGCTTTGCAACTCTTTCCGCTGTTCTGTGGCGCATGCCTGTCTCCGATGACGGAATAGTTGGATCTGGTGCTAATTGGGCATTTGCAATCAAAATTTTATTCCCTTCTTGATTTAATACGATCGCTCCATCCATTTTAGCCAACTCGTACAAATAGCTTGGTGAGAAAGAAGCATTTATTTGAAAGCCCCCATCAACGATATGTGTGATTTTGTCCTTACTTCCTAAAACAATTAAGCCTCCTGTATTTGCTCTTAGCACATTATCGATTCCTTCCCGAATCGGCGTACCTGGGGCCATAAATTGCAGAATTTCACTCATCGTTTTTTCACCAAGCTTTTTTAGCTCCATTCTCTAACCTCCTAAAGTTGCTTTTAATGCTTCACTGACGGAACTGACTCCTACAAGCTCAATTCCCTTTGGCCCAGACCAGCCCCCTAGGTTATTTGCTGGTAAAATCACACGTTCAAATCCAAGCTTGGCTGCCTCCTGAACACGCTGCTCTATCCTTGATACCCTTCTAACCTCTCCCGTTAAACCAACCTCGCCTATAATGCAGTCAGTAGCTCTTGTGGGCTTGTCACGAAAGCTAGAAGCGATACTAACAGCAATGGCTAAGTCGATAGCAGGCTCATCAAGCTTCACCCCACCAGCGACCTTAAGGTAAGCATCTTGGTTCTGCAACAACATCCCGACTCGTTTTTCTAACACCGCCATCAATAGCGGGACACGATTATGATCGATTCCGGTTGCCATTCTCCGGGGATTTCCAAAGCTTGTTGGGGAAATAAGAGCCTGAATTTCTACAAGGACTGGACGAGTGCCCTCCATTGAAGCTACTACGGTTGAACCAGCCGCACCTTGGGATCGTTCCTCCAGGAAAATTTCTGATGGATTTTCCACTTCTTCTAAGCCAAACTCTTTCATTTCAAAGATCCCCATCTCGTTCGTGGATCCAAAGCGGTTCTTGACTGCCCGCAAAATTCGGTATGTATGGTGACGCTCACCTTCAAAGTAAAGAACCGTATCTACCATATGCTCCAATAGTCTTGGACCCGCAATGGAGCCTTCCTTTGTAACATGCCCGACAATAAATATGGCAATACCTTTCGTTTTCCCAATTCTCATTAACTCAGCCGTACACTCTCTTACTTGAGAGACACTGCCTGGAGCAGAGGTTACTTCTGGGTGGAAAATTGTCTGGATGGAATCAACAATCACAAAGCTAGGATTGACACTTTCAATAGTACGGCTAATTTCATCGAGGCTCGTTTCCGAATAAACGAGTAAATGTTCGGAAGCAACTCCTAGTCGATCCGCACGCAATTTCGTCTGCCTCATAGATTCCTCACCGGAAATATATAAGACAGAATGGTTTTTATTAGCTAATTGAGATGAGACCTGGAGAAGCAAGGTCGATTTCCCAATACCAGGGTCACCGCCAATCAGTACTAGCGAACCTCTGACAATTCCTCCCCCAAGCACCCTATTCAATTCATTCAAGTCTGTGTAAATACGAGGCTCGCTTACGGTTTCAATAGAAGTAATCGGTGTAGCTTTTGAAAGGATGGCCGAGCCCTGTGAGTGTGCGAAGGCTCCTCTTCTCGTACCAGCTGCTTTCTCTACTTCCTCTACCATCTTATTCCACACGCCGCAGCCTGGGCACTTCCCCATCCACTTTGGAGATTCGTAGCCGCATTCCTGACACATAAACTTTGTTTTTCTTTTGGCCATTCTAGTTTTCTTCCTCTTCTTTTTAATTAGAAAATCGCTTAATTATTTTACTATTAAGTGCAAAGAAGGCACACGCTCTTACGTGTACCCTCTTGATTTCCATCAGTCCATTTGTTTAGACGCCATTATTTTTGTAAGGTTGCAGCAGGCTTTCCTTTTGCTGGTTCCACTACAAATTCCCCATCCTTGACATCAATAACAATACCCTGGCCTGTTAATACCGTTCCTTTTAACAATTCCTCAGATAATCGGTCCTCGACATGCTTTTGAATCGCTCTGCGAATAGGTCTAGCTCCATACTCAGGATCATAGCCTTCTTCAGCAATTTTCTCCTTCGCAGCATCTGTTAATTCAAGATTAATATCCTGTTCTTTTAATCGTTTTGTTAATTGATCAGACATTAGGGTCACGATTTCTTGCAGATGCTTTTTCTCTAACGCATGGAAAACAATGATTTCGTCAATACGGTTAAGGAATTCTGGACGGAATGATTTCTTCAGCTCCTCCATTACCTTACCTTTCATATCCTTGTAATCCTGTTGCCCATCCTGAATGTTAAAACCAACGTATTTATTTCTTCTCAATGCTTCTGCGCCCACATTGGAAGTCATAATTAAAACGGTGTTCCGGAAGTCTACTGTTCTTCCCTTCGAATCCGTTAAGCGGCCATCCTCTAGTACTTGTAATAGAATATTAAATACATCTGGATGCGCTTTTTCAATTTCATCTAATAGGACGACCGAATAAGGCTTTCTGCGAACCTTTTCCGTTAACTGTCCTCCTTCTTCATATCCAACATAGCCTGGAGGAGATCCTACTAATCTGGATGTTGAATGCTTCTCCATGTATTCGGACATATCAATGCGGATCATTGCATCTTCATCACCAAACATTGATTCAGCCAGCGCACGGGCAAGCTCTGTTTTCCCTACTCCTGTTGGTCCAAGGAAAACAAATGAACCAATTGGCCTTTTTGGATCCTTTAATCCTGCTCTAGCACGGCGAACTGCTTTGGATATCGCTATTACCGCTTCTTCTTGGCCAATTACTCTAGAATGTAAAATCTCTTCAAGGTTTAAGAGTTTTTGTGTTTCGGTTTGTGCTAGCTTCGAAACCGGAATTCCAGTCCAGCTTGAGACAACACTTGCAATGTCCTCAACGGTGACTTCACTATTTTCTTTGCCCTGCTTTTCCTTCCAAGATTTCTTTGTCTCCTCTAGCTGTTCACGAAGGCGCTGTTCCGTATCTCTTAATGAAGCAGCCTTTTCAAACTCCTGACTTTGGACGGCTGCATCCTTTTCTTTACGAACATCTTCAAGCTTTAGTTCTAATTCCTTTAAATTAGGAGGAGTAGTATAAGATCGCAGTCTTACCTTTGATCCTGCTTCATCAATTAAATCAATCGCTTTATCTGGAAGGAAACGATCTGAAATATAACGATCTGATAGTTTCACTGCTGCATTAATGGCTTCATCTGTAATGGTAACACGGTGATGTGCCTCATACCGATCTCTAAGTCCCTGTAAAATTTGTACAGATTCCTCTGCTGTTGGCTCATCAACAGTAATAGGCTGAAACCGTCTTTCTAATGCTGCATCTTTTTCAATATATTTACGGTATTCATCAAGGGTAGTTGCCCCAATGCATTGCAACTCTCCTCGGGCAAGAGATGGCTTAAGGATATTCGATGCATCAATTGCACCTTCCGCTCCTCCAGCACCAATTAAAGTGTGAAGTTCGTCAATGAATAAAATAATATTACCTGCCTGGCGAATTTCATCCATAACTTTCTTTAGTCGGTCTTCAAATTCACCACGATATTTTGTACCTGCAACAACTGTACCCATATCCAGGGTCATGACTCGTTTATCACGGAGAGTTTCTGGTACTTCGTTATTAATAATTTGCTGTGCTAAGCCTTCTGCAATAGCTGTTTTACCTACACCTGGCTCCCCAATGAGAACTGGATTGTTTTTTGTACGACGGCTTAAAACTTCGATTACACGCTGAATTTCCTTGCCGCGTCCAATTACCGGATCCAAACTTCCTTCTCTGGCAATGGCTGTTAAATCTCTTGCCAATCCATCTAGTGTTGGGGTATTCGCACTTGCCGAAGATCCTTGATGACCCCCGGACTCATTGCTTCCCAATAACTGTAACACTTGTTGCCGTGCTTTATTTAGACTGACTCCGAGATTGTTAAGTACCCTTGCAGCAACGCCTTCCCCTTCGCGAATGAGGCCAAGGAGGATATGCTCTGTTCCTACATAGGAATGGCCTAATTTTCGTGCCTCATCCATGGAAAGTTCAATCACTTTTTTAGCTCTAGGCGTATAATGAATCGTCTGTGATGCATCCTGCCCTCTGCCGATTAAGTTTTCTACTTCTTTTTGGATTTTATCAGAACCTAAGCCCAATGCATGCAGAGCCTTTGCAGCAATTCCTTCCCCTTCTCGTACAAGACCAAGCAAAATATGTTCTGTTCCAATATTGTTATGACCTAAACGAATGGCTTCCTCCTGAGCTAATGCTAACACCTTTTGTGCTCTCTCTGTAAAACGACCGAACATCATATTCTCATCCTCCTGTCTCTTCGTTTTCCATTTTCATTCTTTCCCTTATTAATGACGCCCGGCGAATATCCCGTTCATGAGGCCTTAATGGCCCTCCTGCATACTGCTGTAAAAAACCAGGCTGCGTCAGGATCATTAATTCATTTAAAATGTTTTTGGAAATATTAGTTAAATATTTCATATCAATCCCTAGCCGAACATCTGATAAACATCTCGCTGCTTCTTTTGATTCAATAATTCGGCAGTTTGATAAGATCCCATAAGAGCGGAAGACTCTATCTTCTAATTGTATGTTAGAAGTTTTCGCTAATGCTTCTCTAGCTGATCTTTCTTGTGAAATTAGCTGACTGACCACACTCTTTAGATCTTCAACAATATCCTTTTCAGACTTGCCAAGAGTGATTTGATTAGACACCTGAAAGATGTTCCCTAAAGCTTCGCTGCCTTCACCGTAAATTCCTCTAACAACTAACCCTAATTGATTAATAGCGGGTATAATTCTATTCATTTGCTGAGTGAGAACTAGCCCGGGCAAGTGAACCATAACTGATGCCCTTATTCCTGTTCCAACATTAGTTGGGCAACTTGTCAAAAAGCCGGCGTTTTCATCATATGCATAATCAATCGTTTCTTCTAGCCAGTCATCCACTTCATTAGCCATATTCAAAGCCTCTGATAATTGGAATCCTGGAAATATGCATTGAATCCGTATATGATCCTCTTCGTTAATCATCATGCTTACTTCTTCATTTTCAGATAAAACGCAAGCACCATAAGAGGAATTCTCCGCGAGATGCGGACTGATTAAATGCTTTTCCATTAGAACCCTTTTCTGTAGCGGCTGGAGCTCATCCATCAGCAACAGCTCAAATTTCCCTAGTTTTGAAAAAGAGGAATTCTCGATCCTCTCCTTCATCATATGAATAACTAACTTGGCCTCGTCATTCGTAAATAGGGTTGGAAACTTGAATTGCTTTATATTTCTTGCCAGCCGAATTCTTGAGCTTAGGATAATATCTGAATCTGGACCTTCGGCACTCATCCAGGAGCTCACAGCTTGGTTAATGAATCGTTCTAGCGACAAGCTTACTTCCCTCCCTCGTGACTAGAGTTCAATTGGTTTTCTAGTAATCGAATCTCATCTCTTATTTCAGCTGCTCTTTCAAACTCTTCTTTGGATATGGAATCTTTTAAGCTTTGTTTCAATTCAACAATGCTCTTTCTTAAATGAATGGTTCCTCCGATTCTTGCAGGAATTTTTCCATTATGAACTGAATTCCCACTATGCAGCCTTCTCAATATTGGCTCGAGCTGGTCACTAAAAGCCTGGTAACAATGAGCACAGCCGAACCTTCCTACCTTTATAAATTGCTGAAAGGTCATAGAGCATTGTTCACATTGGAGAATTTCTTCCTGCTTAAATGGATCCTCCGTTGTATTTTGAAAGGTTGTATCCATATTCAGCAAACCGGCTAACAAGTTATGAATTGAAAAACCCGGTGCACCACTTAGCATGAACATATCGCCCTTTTCCTGAGCGCACTTTTCACATAAATGATACTCAGCCTTCTCTCCATTTAATATTTTCGTAAAATGAAGCGTTGCCGGCCTTTGATTACATTCCTGACATATCATGTTTTCACCTCTCCAGCTTGCTAACTATTTATATTTTAACGTTGTCAACATGGCTTTCAGCATTCTTGAGCGGAGTTCATCACGATAAGGGAGTTCAATATACAAGACAGAGCGATCGATTACGCTTAACATTATTTTTGCTTCCCTTTTTGTTATAATCTCTTCCTCTACAAGGCGGATAATAACATCCTCTGCACTGCTTTGGGCCAGTCGACCTTGAATTAACGATAATAATTGTTCAATTAAATGAGCATCGTCATGTGATTGTACTTTCATGATTCTAATATATCCGCCGCCGCCGCGTTTACTTTCAACTGCATAGCCTTTTTCAATTGTAAATCTCGTATTAATAACATAATTAATTTGGGACGGAACACATTGGAATTTATCTGCAATTTCACTTCTTTTAATTTCAACAATTTCCCTTTCGCTCATTTCTAAAACCCGTTTTAAATAATCTTCAATAATATCTGAGATATTTCTCAATACTCCTCCCCCCAAAATCTGACTTTGACTATATTTGACTTTAATTATACATAACAATATATTTCGTTGCAATTAACAGATGTTATTAATTTTTCCCCTTTTTTTGGTTCTCAAACCTGTGAATTAATTTTATTCTAATTCCTAGAAATAAAAGTTTGGTTCATTTTTGAAATTATTATTGGAGAATCATTAGGAGGTGTGTTGATCCTTTACAAGGAGGAGGCGGAAAAAGAGTGTCAATCATAAATGTAGAAGTCATACAGTTGTTATTGAATAATAAAAGGCTGGGGTGTTGCGGAAGGTATAGTTGAAACCACCGTTCTACTGCGTTCTTACTTTTTTAAAAGGCAGCTTTATGGGGGGGATGGGCATTGCTTGAAGGAGGCTTTCGACTTTAGTTTTTTGTCTAAGGTGTAGTTAAGGTCGGTTCGCTCCCTGGGCCTTAGTTTTTTTACGTGAAGGGCGTTTTGAACCCTCTTAACTACCTTCCGGTCTTACTTTTCTTCACGAAGGGTGTTTTGAACAGCTCTTAACTACCTTCGATCCTTATTTTTCTTCATGAAGGGCGTTTTGAACCTCTCTTAATTACAATCAGCTTAAAATTTTCTTCCGAAAGAGCGTCATAATCGTTTTTAGCAACAACAAAAAAAGACATCTTAATGATGTCCTTTCCTTTTGCCTAGCGACGTCC
>NZ_JBALNX010000050.1:79471-98011 GCF_036962035.1 Bacillus sp. JJ1773 | reverse complement strand
GAATGATATAAATATTAATAACAACTTTAGTCTATCTATTAATTTCGGTGATTCACTAAACTTATTTGCCTTAATTATAGGTTTCTTTATCATTAAAGGGATTTCTAAACAATATAAACTAAACAAGAAATTGCATAAAGAGAGTAAAGAAAAGAATGATTAATGAAGGAACAGAAAAAATCTGTTCTTATAGCCATTTTTTCACTCAATGAATTTGTTAATAACTTTCCAGTCGCATTATTTTTAGAAATTAGAGAGGTAAAATGAACGAAAAAACTACCAAGCTATTACTGCCTTTACAGCTGCCACGACAGCTTGCATATCATGTGGAACTGTGCTGCCGCCTACTCCTACCTATCACTCTTTTTCCGAATGAACAAAAAGTGTAAACTTTTTTATAAAAATCGTGCCTGGTTGAAAAGAGCTCAAAGTGTAATTTTGAATATTTTTCCTTTCCTCATAAATAACTGATTATCACTACTACTCGTATATTCTCCAATTTCTGTACCTAAACGACAATACATTGAAAATACCTTTTGATGACTTGATTTTACATATATTGTTTTAAAATTTTTTGATTTATAATACGGCATAATGATATCTCTAAACCATATTTGGCCATTCCCTCTACCTTCTTGAGATATATGAAAATAGTTAAATATCAAGACATCTTTATCATTTTGACTTATAGATATAGGCTCTTTAAAAAAGACTTTATAATCGATAATTCCGCTAGTAACAAGAGCAATTCCTAAATAATTTTTATCTTCCATCATTACATGGAAATCTATTTTCATATTCTTATTTTTTCTGACATTCTCAATTAATTGACAGCAGTGATATACTTCATTATAGTCATCCCATTCATTTTCCGCTTTAAGCAATAAATTTTGTATGATCGGTGTAAGATACTTACTATCAAATTGGGTTGCAACCCCAAAACTAATATCATTTATTTTATGAATAACCTCCATAGAATTTCCCCTCTCTATAAAAATATTTTAGCTCAGTAACTTCTACAAAAAAGAGCGTCAATCCTTCTTGGATCAACACCCCGATGCAAAGCAAATTATTAACATCTTACATATTTTCGTTTGAAACCAAGCTTCCCTCTATCAATTTCTTTTTGAATACTTTCATATGCATTTAGGAAGCTGCTTTTTTTATTGTCACGTTTGACCTCTACTATACCTACGTCCTTTGCGGTCTCGACTGCCTTTTCATGAAGCGGCAAATAGGAAATCCCCACGGTATATAGAAAATTATTCATAGCGGATTTCGTGCGTTCTGGCGAATCATGTATGGTATTTTTTACATTATCAAGCATATTGGAAATCTTACTTTCGGAAAACTCATAGTCTTTGCGATTTCCTAAAAGCCAGCAGTAGCAGCTCCAGCCCGCTGACATTCTCAGCTCATCACCGCTTGCAATCCATTTGTCAGCAACTTCTTGTGCAATATCTGACTCTGATAAAGTGACTGCCACCACGTAATCGGATAGCATATAAAAATACGATGCATCTATCCAACGATCAAAATCTGACTCAGTCATGGCTTTTGGGTCTGCAATAATGCCTGCAAAGTACATGGCATCATAGTTACCTGTCGCAAAAAGCTCTTCAGCTAAATCTTGATTTATTTTTATTTTCTTTGAGATTGGTTTCATAGCACCTGTAGCCACGCCAAAAAGCGGCTCGTGAGCACCATTGGATATGTATATTTTTTTAGTTCGTTCCTTGCTGAGGGCTTCTAGCTCTTGCATAACTGTTTCAAAATCCATAGTGTTGCACTTCCTTTCTTAATCTTAATACCCATTTCATCGTAACCAACTAAGTTATATTCCTTTTCAAGTCTTCCATACTTCTCAATTTTACCATTAATCGTATTCAAGTATACTGCTTCTTTCCTTTAATAAGAAAGGGTGCGATTCCTTCTTAAGGAACGCACCCTTTCGCCCCTCTATAATCCTTTCATAACTACCTTCATGGTCAACTTTCTGTATGGATGGGCGTTATAATCCTTTGATAACTACCTTCACGATCAACTTTCTGTGCGGATGGGCGTTATAAACCTTTAAATACTCTCCCTCTTCAAAGCATCAATGATATTCTCTCTTTTCACCTTCGCACTGGAATATAGCATGGCGGCGCCAACAATTATAAATACAGCGGTGATGACGAAAATAACATCGCTCCAAGGAAGCGTGAATGTAAAGCTGAAGCTGTTCATTAACGATTGATGAATGAGGTACATGACAACCACACTAATTGGCAGGCCATAAAGCAATGACTTGATTCCATAAAAAACACTTTCATAATTAATCATTTTATTAAAGCCCTTTGGCGTCATTCCGACTGATTTCAGCATCGCAAATTCACGTTTTCGAAGGGAAATGCTCGTTGAAATTGTATTAAAAATATTCGCGATTGAAATCGCCGTAATTAAAACAATAAAACCGTAAGTAAAGACGGACATGATCATGATCGTTTGTTCTTCCTGCTGTCTTCCTAAATAAATATTGAAGACATACATATAACTCTCTTTCAATTCTTCAATTTCCTCTTGTGTTTCCATTGGATCTGAGCTTTTTAGAAACAGAGCAGTCTGTATATCTATCACATTACTATCCCCAATAAGCTTTTCCATCACATCTTCAGAAACGATCAAATTCAGTCCACCCGGCCCAGCAGGCATAACGCCCATTGGATGCTGGCCTGTCAGTCCTGCAACAACAACTTGATTTAAATATTCTTCTTTTCCTGTTAACGTATCCATATAGTTCAGCTCAATGACATCGCCAATTTCCTTATAAACGGCCTTCATCTCCACAAACTTTTCCGCTTCATTGTCCTCGTATGGAATGGTATCAATGACAATAGCTGCAAATTGATCTTGATTCAATAACTTTTCATACTCCACACCAGCCGTTTGTGCATAGGAGCGAAGATTTTCTTCATCTAAAGATATTAAATTGATATAGTATGGATACTTTCCATCCTTTAATATACTTTTATCGTTTTTGACACTGTCCTTCAGTATATCCGAAATGGATGTTTCTTCTATCCAAGAATTCACATTTCTTATTTTCCTCGTAAAATTAGATTCTGTCACATTGTCCAGATTTGTAAACGATTGTATTAGCTTTACATCATCAGCAGACTCCTTTGAGTTCAATGACACTTGTAGATCATAATTTATACCATCCTGTGATAGAACGAGAGATTTCTTTAAATGATCAGTAAAAAATGAAACAGCTAAAAATAGTACAATGCTGATAATAAGTGAAAAGACGGTTGCCTTGTATCTTCGTTTATTCCTTTTTAAATTCTTTAGCCCTATTTCTGCTTCAAACCCAAATAGCTTGCGAATGAGCTTTGATGTTTTCACAGCCTTGCCAGTCAGTTTGACGTCTGAAGTTTGCCGAATGGCATCAATAGCAGAAATTTTCGAGGCTCTAATCGCCGGAATATACGTTGAAATAAAGATCGTCAAAATGGATACACCACAGGCAATGAAGATCGTCATTGGTGTAAGGGTCACTTCTAATTTCTGAGTAACTCCTAATGCCCCTTGAATAATGGAATTAATGAACAAAAAGGTTATGCTAAGCCCAGCAAGACCTCCTAATATTCCGATTGGGATGCTAATTACACCTATTACAAAGCCCTCAAAAAATACCGAATTCCTCTTCTGCCTTTTCGTTGCTCCAACACTCGACAGCATGCCTAATTGTCGGGAACGTTCTGAGACTGAAATAGCAAATGCATTATAGATGAGTGAAACAGAGCCAACGATAACAACGGTCATAATAACGGCCGATAAAGAAAAAAGCGTAGCATTTAAGTTGTCATTATTCGTTACCCCGTAATAGCGCAATAAATTATTATTAAAATAAACCTTGTTAATTTTGTTCTTTTCAGCGAATTCTTCACCATGAGCATATAAAGAGCGATTTACCTTTTTTAAAATGACCGCCGCATCTGTCTTATCCTCTGCACTTACTTTACCTTCTTCTATATATGTGATAATTGTATATCCTGGTGACCATGTTGGCTCCCATTCAGGCCTCTTAATAAAGCCAACAACTGTATAGTTTTCTGTTTTCTTTTCTTCTAATGTTTCAATTATTTTTCCGTTCTCTATTTGCAATGGATCCGTTTGGGATAGGACTAATAACCCTTCCTGGCTGGTTACTTGTCTTTCACCAGCCTGAAGCTTTATTTGATCTCCCAGCTTGTATTCAATACGAGCATTATTCACAATTTCCTCTGAAAGGACAACCTCATTCTCTGCTTCTGGCAGCTTTCCCCTGCTTAACTCAATAGGGAAATTTTGCAGCCCTTCAGAATTATATGCTTTTATAAATAAATATGGTTTATTTTCATTTTGGCTCCCTGCCAAATAGGCATAGCCAAGATCCCTTGTTAAGATGACTTTTTTTGAATCTTCATCACTTTTTATCGCCTCTAGCTGCTCCTTATTTACGTCCTTATAAAGAACATGCCATTCTCCCTCATTTGCGATTGTCTGTCTTTTCATTAATTCTAAAAAGGAGATACCTAGCGTTGTCACGGCCATAATCATCGCGACAGAAATGATAACACCTATAATCGTAACTAAAGTTCTTCTCTTGTTTTGCTTTAAATGTCTAATTGTTAACTTATTGACAATATTCATGGTCGAATCACCTCGTCCTTGGCGATCCTTCCATCCTCTATAGAAATGACCCGGTCAGCCTGCAAAGCGATTCGTTCATCATGAGTAATAACAATCAAAGTCTGATTAAAGGTTTTATTAAACATCTTTAACAGATCAATAATTTCTCCACTGTTCTTACTATCAAGATTGCCAGTCGGTTCATCTGCCAGCATGATGGCTGGATTGCTTATAAGCGCTCTGCCAATAGAAACCCTTTGCTGCTGTCCGCCTGATAGCTGATTCGGCAAATGGTTTAAACGATTTTGCAAGTTTAAAATTTTTACGAGCTCATCAAACTGCTTTTTATCAACCTTATGCTCATCTAGCAGCAACGGCAAAGTTATATTTTCTTCAACCGTTAGAACTGGGATTAGATTATAGAATTGATAGATCAGCCCTATTTGCCTTCGTCTGAAAATGGCAAGCTGTGTTTCATTAAGCTGATAAATATCAGTATTGTCCACTAGCACTCTTCCACTCGTTGGTCTATCCACGCCTCCAAGCATATGAAGCAGTGTTGATTTTCCTGAACCTGATGGACCGATAATGGCTACAAACTCACCTTTTTCAACTGAGAACGAAACATCATCAAGTGCTTTAACAGCCGTTTCCCCTTTGCCATAAATTTTAGACAGATTTTCTATTTTCAAAATTCCCATTGTAAACCCTCCATTATGTAACTGATGAGTTCATTTTATCTGTCTAAAATGACTATGAAGTGACTTTCAAGTGACAATTTAGTCACTTTGCGAAATAGCTTTATTAATGAATTTTGTTTGCGGTCATACTCATGTATTCGTCCCTATGCATAATAATCACGAATATAGCCTCCTAAATTACCTGCTTGTAAAACTTTATCGTAAACTGTGTCCCTTTCTCTTTCTCACTTTTCACATCGATTGCACCGTCTTGAGTCGCGATAATGCTATGGGCCATAGCTAAACCAATCCCAACGCTGTCCTCCCCCGCATTTTTCCCTTTGTAAAAACGTTTAAAAATATATGGCAGATCCGCTTTCGGTATCCCCTTGCCATTATCAGCAATGACAATCTCAGTAAATAAAGCATTCTCGGAAAAAGAGATGAAAATCGTGCCTCCATTTGGCGTATGCTCGATACAATTTTTCAAAATATTAATGAGTGCCTCTGCTGTCCAATTAAGGTCACCACAAAACGAAACATTTTTCTCGCCCTTTATCGAAAGAGTCTGTTCCTTAATATCCATTGGAATAAGCATAGGCTCTAGTGCTTTTTCTATTAGTTTTTCTACTAATATCTGATCTTTTTTGAATTGAACAGTTCCAGCATCAATTTTTGATAGTTTCAATAAGGATGAAACGAGCCATTCTATTCTTTCAAGCTGTGTTTGGATGTTCCGTGTAAATTCTGTTCTTTTTTCAATAGGAAGCTTCGGTTCACTCAATAAATCTGCCATCATAACCATGGAGGTAAGCGGCGTTTTTAGCTGATGAGAAATATCTGATATCGCGTCCATTAAACGGATTTTATCCTGCTCTAATAGAGTTCCCTGGGAGGATAACATAAGCGTCACTTTATAAATATTGTTTTTTAGAATACTAAGCTCACCTTCACGATTATCGCGAACATCTAGTGAATAATCTCCTCCGCTAATTTGCCGCAAATAACCGGACAGCTTTTCGATCTCTCGGTATCTCCAGCCTGTGAACCATAAGCTGACTCCCACTAGCAAAACAGAGGTAATGAAAACAAGAATTACTGCAGGAAAGGAGATAAAAGAGGCTGCGGCAATGGCCGCAATGCTAATTGAGCACAATGTAAGTATAAGTACTTTCACTTCATTATTCCGAAGCAAGCTAATCACCAACCTTATATCCCATGCCGCGCACTGTCTTAATAATCGTTGGATGTTGCGGCTGATCCTCAAGCTTCTTCCGCAATCTTTTAATATAAACCGTTAAAGTATTATCATTCACAAAGTCCCCTGCCACATCCCAAATCTGTTCTAATAGCTGATTTCTTGTTAACACTTGTCCAATATGATTGAAAAAGATGAGCAGCAGACGATATTCTAAAGCTGTCAAAACAACCTCATTCCCATTTTTATAAATCTTTCCTTCAAGTGTATTAATTTTGATGTTTCCCAGCTCAAGACTAGCTGTCGTGGATTGTTTATTGTACCTTCTTAGCACAGATTTCATCCTGGAAAGAAGCTCGCGAATACGAAAAGGCTTCGTTATGTAATCATCCGCTCCCATATCTAATCCCATTACGACATTCACTTCATCATCAATCGCTGTGAGAAAAATGACAGGAACATCGCCCCGCTCCTTCACTAGCTTGCACAATTCATACCCGCTACCATCTGGGAGAGATAAATCAAACAAGCATAAGTGGATTTGGTCTAATTCATTTGTGATGACATCCTTAGCAGCTGCAGCATGGTGACAAATAATGGGTGAATAATTTTCTTGCTGAAGTGAATATTCTAGTCCCGATGCAATCGTCTTATCATCTTCTACGAGTAAAATTTTCATACAGATGATCATCCTTACTCTAAAAAATTTGGAATCTATGTGATGCCTTACTATCATCATAAAGGCTAATAACCATTTAGTAAAATAAGGGAAAGGGGGGCTTTCGGTAAATGTAAGGACTACATTTACTCTTAAAGGAAAAAGGGGGAAATTACGGCAATAAGAGGACTGCTCTTTTACCACAAAAGGCAAAAACGGGGCTGACGGGCAATGAATAGGATGCTCTTTTACCGCTAAAGGCAAAAACGAGGGCTGACGGGCAATGGAAAGGCTGCACTTTTACCGCAAAAAGCAAAAGAGGACTCCTAAGGGTAAAGAGAAGCCTGTTCATTTACCATAAAAGGCAAAAGTGGGAACAAACGGGCAATGAGATGGCCCCTCATTTTCCACAATAGGTAAAAATGAGAGATTACGGGCAATGAAAGGACTCCTCTTTTACCACAATTGGCAAAAAAGAGATTTGACGGGCAATGATAAAGTAGTTCTTTCATAAAGAGAATCCTTATAGAAATAAAAAATAGAGCATTGTCATTAAACAACGCTCCATTTCGGTTACTCATTTTACTCACCAAAGTCCACATTGTGATACACTTGCTGCACATCATCTAAATCTTCAAGGGCATCAATCATTTTTTCAAATTTTGCTTGTGCATCTTCTGGCAATGGAATTTCGTTTTGGGCAAGCATCGTAATTTCTGCAACTGTAAATTCATTTACACCTGCATTTTTAAATGCTTCCTGCACGGCATGAAATTGATCTGGTTCCGCATAGACGATAACAGCCTCGTCTTCTTCTAAAATATCTCGTGCATCTACATCTGCTTCCATAAGGATTTCAAGCACTTCATCGGCTGATTTTCCTTCAAGGCCAATAACAGCAGTAGCATCAAACATATAAGCTACTGATCCGCTTACTCCCATATTTCCACCGTTTTTCCCGAATGCCGCACGCACATCTGATGCTGTACGATTCACGTTATTTGTCAGCGCATCAACGATGACCATTGAGCCGTTAGGACCGAAGCCCTCGTAGCGAAGCTCGTCATAGTTCTCGTCTGAACCGCCCTTAGCTTTGTCGATCGCACGGTCAATAATATGTTTTGGAACATTGTATGTTTTAGCTCTTTCCAATACAAACTTTAATGCCTGATTGGCTTCCGGGTCTGGCTCGCCTTGTCTGGCAGCAACGTAAATTTCGACTCCGAATTTAGCATATATACGGCTAGTATTTGCATCTTTTGATGCCTTTTTATCTTTAATATTATTCCATTTACGGCCCATATTGACCACTCTCTTTCTACTTTAAATCTACATAAAAAATATTAATACGAAATAGGTTATTTTTTCAATACTTTTTCTTTCCAATTTGGCAAATGCTACTTGTTTTCAGCATATATTATACCTCATATAATTTGTTTTTTTCGAGTATTTATGAGTAACTTACATATTAAAGGAATTCTAAATGAAATAGGGAATTATTTTTATATCAATGAATGAGGGGGATAAATATGGGGGAAAAATCCATTAATTATACAACTGAAGTTCCTACTCCTGACCGACTTTATCAGCTCTACCAGCTTGAAGGCTGGAATGACTTCTTGAAATTGCCGAAGGAGCTTTTACATAGGGCTATGGTTCAAAGCTGGTCAGTTATTAGTGCTTATGATAGAGAACAGCTAATCGGTACCGGAAGAATCATTTCGGACGGACTTATAAACGGATATATTTGTGGGGTCATCGTCCACCCTGACTATCGAAGCCAAGGAATAGGGGGAGAAATTGTCAAAAGGCTTGTAGAAAAGGGCAGAGCCTCGAATTTGCATATACAATTATTAAGCGAAGAAAAGAAAGCTCCCTATTACGAAAAGCTAGGATTTGAAGTTTTTACAGTTGGAATGAAATATAGCAGAGAATAATTAGATTTTGATTTAGAAACTGTTTTTAAGGACATGCTTTCGTGGGTTTTCCCTTTTCTTGTCCTTTAATTGGGGTTTAAAGGACATACTTTCGTGAGTTTCCCTTTTCTTGTCCTTTAAATTTAAAAATAATGATATTTGGAGGTTTCAAATGAATAAACTATTTGTCGATCAAACTATTCGAATAAACGCACCGGCTTCTAAGGTTTGGGAGCTATTACTCTTCCTAAAAATACGAAACAATGGGCATCGAAATTTTCAAGCGGCGATCCTGAGTTTCACATTGAGTCGGATTGGAGGCTTCACAGTCCTGTGCTCTGGAAAGGTCAAGATGGAACAGTAATTGTAGAAGGGAATGTCACAACTGTTGAAGAAAACAAACTTCTCAGATTCACCGTTTTTGATGTTCGCAGTGAGGAAAGACCTAAAGTGACCGAAGAAGATGGCATTACCTTTCAATTATCAGAAGAAAGCGGAATTACTTCCCTGCGCATTCTGCAGGGGGATTTCTCAGTTATCACGGATGGGAAAAAATATCGCGACTTAAGTGCGGAAATCTGGGACAACGTGCTCCCAAAAATAAAGGGGATTGCTGAATAGTCTGAATTTACCTATTTACAATCCCTTAAGTTTGCATTATGCTAATAACACACTTTTTAGGGAGGTTAGGAAGATGAGAAAAACGAAGTTATTTTCAATTGTACTGCTCTCGATTTTTTTCTCGTTCCTAATTGCGCAATATCCCGGTGGACATACAAAATGGGTAGCAGATCATGAACATCATGCTGTTATTTCATCTGATACGGTAGAAAGTTTTCTTTTAAAGGATGACATAAAAAAATATCTTTTTAAGCTGAACTTTAATATTGAAGCTCTTTGGCTTTTTACACTTGCTCTCTATCTATTCTGCAGTAAATTAATCGGGGCTTCCCATAGATTCATATTCTTTACTCCGATTTTCTATCAATCCAATTACGTGGTTTTTTCTCCTTCATTTTCATAAAAAACGAAGGAGGAGATCTATATGTGGATTCGATTCTTATTAATCGGTTTATTTTCACTCACTGCATCAAGCTTGTTATTTTACCAGGGAGTTGAAATTTACCAAGCATTCACTGATTATTTTAAAAAGAGTTAGTTAAAAGGCCAGTTCCGTGTTGTTCAAACATTCCATGCACACCGGAACTGGCTTTACTTATTAACTACTAATACTCAATGTCCTCAAAATCCTTTGGCTGTGGGACTGGCTGCTTTGACTCTGGATTAGCAAATTCTCTAATGAGCTGTTTCTCATTCTCTGCTTCTACATGAGTAATTTCATTTTCTCTATGTTGCTCCTTCATAGTAATCAACCCCTTTAGATTTAATAAAACGCTTCTTTAAAAGGTTTCACTATTTTTGGAGAAACATGCATAATGCCTTAATGCCCCTTAATATTAATTCCTAATTTCCTCTAGTTTTCCTTTCTACTCATTAGTCGAGTCTCTTCATCTTGTTTTACTTTACGATTAAAATATTTTTCAATGTTAGTGTTTTAAGTCTAATCTCTTCAAAACACTTACATTGGACCTTTCTATGTTAGTGTTTTAATTCCGATTTTTACAAAACCCCAACATTGAACCCCTCAACAAATAGTTTCACTTCAAACAAAAGAGGCTAACCAATTGGTTAACCTCCATAACTCTGATCCTTAACTTGCTTTCCCTTCTGTCACCATTTCCTTTTTCTCCTTCGAAAAAAACCATCCGCCTGCTGCGATCAAAATAAGGACAGAATAGAAAATGATTTTCCACTCCATGGAGTGTGCAAACGAAGATGGGAGCACGGATAATGCCGGGTGGGAAAGTGTATAGACCGATAGCTTAACCCCGACCCAGCCAACAATCATAAACGCTGCAATTTCCAATCCAGGCTTCTTTTGCAGAAGATTAACAAATACATTGGCCGCAAATCGCATAATAATTAATCCTATTAATCCTCCGGCAAAAATGACGATAAATTTTCCTCCGTCAAGTCCTCCAATGTTCGGAAGGCTTGTATCTGGAAGTGCTACCGCTAGTGCAACTGCTGCTAAAATAGAATCAATTGCAAAGGCGATATCCGCTAATTCCACTTTAAAAACCGTCATCCAGAAGCCAGCCTTTTTCTTTTCCTCTTGGGAAGATGCTTTTTCTTTTCCCTTATTCACGATAAGCTTTCTAAATATATGATTGAAGGCAATAAATAATAAATAGAGTGCACCAATTGCTTGAACCTGCCAGATATCAACTAGATATGAAATGGCAAATAAGGATCCGAATCGGAATATAAAGGCACCAGCCAGCCCATAAAATAATGCCTTTCTTCTTTCCTGCTCAGGAAGATGTTTAACCATAATCGCTAGCACTAATGCATTGTCAGCCGCCAAAAGTCCTTCTATCCCAATCAACAGCAGTAATACCCAGCCATATTCTAATAAAATTGATAATTCCATTGTTACTCCTCCATTTTTTCTATAAAGTAAACTACGCCTAAGCGATCGTTTTTTATTTCTTTACTTTATTTGCTAACTCAGCCTTCTTTTCAAGCCGTTTTTCAATGATTTCCAATTGAACCTTATCTTTCATGATTTCTTCCTTGTTTTCCTTAAAAAGCTGTTCAAATGAAGTTTTTCTTCTTTTTAACATTTTATTTCCCCCTTTTTTATAAAGCATTTCCTTTTTTGCAAACAAAAAAACCTTTACCAGCAAGCGGTAAAGGTTTAATAAACAAATAAAGACCTTTACCGTAAATAGGTAAAGGTCTTGCTAACAACGATAATAAGTTGCCGACAATGCCGGGAGAACAGATCTCCGAAGTGACGACTTTGCCGTTAAAGCTACTCCCCTTTAGGAGAAACTATTTAATTGATACATTAATCATAATTGAAATAAATGGTTCTGTCAATTACTTTTACAACCTAATTATATTCCAGTCCATAACGGCTAGTTTTCTTTTTCGTAATAATATGCTTATCATCAATACGCTTTTCGATTTCCTCAAGCTGATCTCTGTCTCTTAGAAGTTCTTCTCTATTCTTTCTGATTAAACTTGATAATGTTACTCTTTTTCTGCTCATTGTAATATCTCCCTTTATTCCTGTTGTATGGTTCATAGAATGTATCCCCATTTATATGCATAGCCCTAAAGGCTGTTACTCAAACACGATCGTTTTATTCCCATGAACAAGGACTCGGTCCTCTACATGCCAAGCTACAGCTTCGGCGAGAACGGTTCTTTCCACATGGCGACCGGCTACTTTTAAATCCTCTGACGAGTAGCGGTGGTTTACGCGCAGAACATCCTGCTGAATAATTGGCCCCTCATCTAAATCATTTGTTACATAGTGGGCGGTTGCTCCGATCAATTTCACTCCCCTGTTAAAAGCTCTCACATATGGGTTGGCCCCAACAAAGGCTGGAAGGAATGAATGATGGATGTTGATAATTTGGTTCGGGTATTTCGATATAAAATTCGGCGAAAGAATTTGCATATATCTTGCCAGTACAATAAAGTCTACTTTCCCATCTAATAGCTCTAATGCCTTCTGCTCAGCTTCCTCCTTCGTTTCATGAGTCAGCGGGATATGGTAAAAAGGAAGCCCGTAACTTTCAACCTCATCAGCTAAGTGAGCATGATTGCTAATCACTAACGGGATATCCACTGGCAATTCCTTTGACTTCCAGCGCCATATTAGCTCCAGGAGACAATGATCCATTTTAGATACAAAAATCGCCATCCTCTTTCTCTTCTTAGAACTGCTAAGCTGCCAATCCATAGAGTGATTTTGTGCAATATCATGCAGATCCTGTTCAAGTCCTTCAATAGATGTGTCAAAGTTTTGTAAATCAAACTCAATCCGCATAAAGAATCTGCCTGCCTGCGGGTCGGTTGTATGCTGATCAAAGTGAACAATATTCGCTTGATGCTCTAATAAAAAGTTGGAAATAATCGAAATAATCCCCGGCTTTTCTGGGCACGAAATCAGTAATACGCCTCTATTTCCTTTTTCTCTCGTTGTCATTGAAACACCCCAATTCAAAATTAAGCATGAATGGCCCTTCCATCTACTGCTAACGCAGCCTCCCCGATTGCTTCTGCTAACGTTGGATGCGGATGAATCGTTCTAGCAATATCCATTGAAGTAGCTTCAAGAACGCGAGCAAGCCCTGCCTCTGTAATCATATCTGTCACATGCGGGCCAACCATATGGACACCGAGCAGCTTTTTCGATCCGTCTTCTACAACCATTTTCACAAATCCATCTGATTCGCCGTAAACAAGGGCTTTTCCGATTGCACGGAATGAGAATTTCCCTGTTTTCACATCGTAACCTTGCAGCTTTGCTTCTTCCTCTGTTAGGCCTACACTCGCAACCTCAGGACTGCTATATATACATTTTGATACTAGTGTTGGATCAAGCGGCGTTGGATTTTCACCTGCAATATGTTCTATCGCGATCATTCCTTCATGTGAAGCTACATGTGCCAGCTGCAGTCCTCCAATGACATCTCCAATTGCGTAAATATTAGACTCATTTGTTTGATAGTATTCGTTTGTAACGATAAATCCGCGCTCAACGTTAATGGTCGTGTTCTCAAGACTTATCGACTCGATATTAGGTAGTCGGCCTACAGAAACGAGAAGTTTGTCTGCAGAAAACGTTTTCTCTTCGCCCCGATGCTCAGCCTTGATTGTTACACCATCTCCCTTTTCCAGGGACTGAGGAAGCACCTTAGCACCTGTAACAATCTTAACCCCTTTTTTCTTCATCAAACGCTGTACTTCCTTAGATATATCTACATCCTCTGTCGGAATAATTCGATCAGCAAATTCAATCACTGTTACTTCCAATCCGAAATCAACGAGCATCGAAGCCCATTCAATCCCAATCACACCGCCGCCAACAATAATAATCGACTTTGGCAATTCTTCCATTTGAAGCGCTTCATCCGATGTCATGACATACTTTCCATCGGCTTCTAGTCCTGGAAGTGTCCGTGGACGTGATCCAGTTGCAATTACTATATTTTTAGGAGCAAGAATGATTTCCTCTTCCCCGTTATTCAAATCTACCAATATGTTTCTAGACTCTAGGATTCTGCCTTTTCCTTCATAGACATCAATTTTTCCTTTTTTCATTAAGTGCTGCACACCTTTAAACAGGCGGTCAGTAATCTCAGCTTTTCTTGCCTGTACCTTGGAAAAATCAAGTCCAACTTCGGGGGCTATGACACCATATGCTGCTGCATTTTTTGTCGTTGCATAAACCTCCGCGCTTCGAAGTAATGCCTTACTAGGAATACAGCCTGCATGAAGACATGTTCCTCCAAGCTTTCCTTTTTCAACAACCGCAGCTGTTAAACCTAATTGAGAGGCACGAATAGCCGCAACGTATCCGCCTGTACCGCCACCAACAATGACTACATCATATTCTTTGGTCAAATCATTCTCTCCTTTGGATATATTGTGAACATTTTAACAATCGATTCCCAAATTTGTCCACGCAAAAAAGGACAGAAAAAGGGTAAGATTGTTTACCCTTCTCTGTCCTTTTACCTGAGAGTTTAAGCCCAAATTATAATGGGGTCCCCTTGGGTGTCGTCTAGTTTTTTACGAGCTCTCCAGAGATGCGTCCCGTTGTGGTTCCTCTACCTGAGAGATTTGTTCCAAGGGTCTTTTTGGAACTTGCTCCTTCGGTGGCTTAAGTAATGCTCTCTCCCACAACCGTCATCCGCCTTATTGAATTTTCTATAAATTTAGAATAATACTTTAGCACTGTAATGTCAAGCATTTTTACAGAACATTAACATTTTCTTGAGAAAAAGTTCACAAAGTGTTCATTCCAGTATGAAAACCATAAATTTTTTTACAAAAATTGTAGATTGACAGCATATGATCTGCCTATTAAAATATTATCTTTGGGTACCCGCCCACGTGGTTCGTAACCATCCCACGATAAAAAACTAAGGAGAGAATTGAATATGAATGTAAAAACGCTTGTCGGAAATGGCATTTTAGCAGCTTTATATATTGCTGTTTCCATGCTGATCCAGCCTTTTGGATTTACGAATATCCAGTTTCGTGTTTCCGAAATATTTAATCATCTAATTGTCTTTAACAAGAAATATATTTTCGGAATGGTATTAGGTGTATTTTTAACGAATTTATTATTTTCACCGTTTCCACTAAAATTTTACGACTTAATTTTTGGTGTCGGACAAACGATCATTTCATTATTAATCACGATTGCATGCTGCCGATTTATTAAAAATATTTGGGCACGCATGGCAGTAAACACACTTGTTTTCACCTTTACCATGTTCCTTATCGCCCTAGAGCTTCATCTTGCCTTTGGCTGGCCATTTATGTTTACATGGCTCACAACCGCTATTGGAGAATTCATCGTGATGGCAGTTGGAATGCCTATTATGTATGCATTAAATAAACGTGTAAATTTTGAAAAGGCCATTTAGTAAAAGAGTTGGCCTGTGCCAACTCTTTTTTATATTTACACTGTAACTGCCGCAAAAAACTCGTCATAAAGTGCCCGGACCGCTCGATTCTCATCGATTTCCTTCACACCAAACATCATGCTCACCTCAGAGGAGCCTTGGTTAATCATTTCGATATTAACCCCCGCTTTGGCCAAAGCTTTTGATGCCCTTGCTGTTGTACCAATATTGTGGCGCATTCCTTCACCTACAACCATGATAAGCGCAAGACTATGCTCAATTACGACTTCATCGGCATCTAGCTCTGTCTTAATTCGATCAATAATCTCCTCTTCCATACCTGGAGCAAATTGATTTTCCCTTAAAATAATGGAAATATCATCGATTCCTGACGGTGTATGCTCATAGGAAAGACCGTAGCTTTCTAATATCTCCAATAGCTTTCGGCCAAATCCAATTTCTCTGTTCATTAAGTATTTACTAACATAAATGCTGCAGAAGCCTTCGTCACTTGCAATCCCAATAACCGGGCCATTTGTGTTGTCCCGCTCATAAACAATTCGAGTGCCTGGTGCCGATGGATTATTCGTATTCTTTATATGTACCGGAATCCCCGCTCGGAATGCCGGAACAAGCGCCTCATCATGTAAAACACTGAATCCCGCATAGGAAAGCTCGCGCATTTCTCTATAAGTTAATTCCTTGATTTCCTTTGGTCTTTCTACGATAAAAGGATTAACTGAATAAACAGCATCCACATCTGTAAAGTTTTCGTACAAGTCTGCTTTGATTCCATTAGCTAGGATGGAGCCAGTAATATCTGATCCGCTCCGTGAAAAAGTAAAGATCTCACCTTCCTTGCTATAACCAAAAAAACCTGGGAAAATCACGATACCTGAACGCTCACGCAGCTCAAACAAACGATCATAGGCCTCTGGCAAAACCTGAGCATGACCTGGTTCTGCACTCACCAAAAGACCAGCTTCCTTCGGGCTTACATAGGGAGCCTCCACACCCTGTTTACGGAAATAAGCCGCAACCAGCTTTGCATTGTTGTCTTCGCCGCTCGCCTTCAGTAAATCCATGAATCTCTCTCGGTTGCTTTTATCTGAATTTACCCTTTCAAGTAAATCCTGTTGAATAATGTGAATGATTTCATCTGATAAGTCTAATTCCTCTGCAATTAAAGCATATCTTTCGATAACAGCATCGAACTTTTGCTTTGGATCTTTATTTTGCAAACAGAGCTCTGCACATTCAATCAAGAGATCCGTTACCTTTTCGTCCTCTCCAAATCTCTTACCCGGTGCAGACACGACAACTACCTTCCTTGCGGGATCAGAAACAACAATCTGGAAGACCTTTTCTAGTTGTTTTCCGGATGCTAAAGAAGATCCGCCAAACTTTACGACTTTCATCCTGACATCTCCTAACCTGTAAAAAATATATCCCTAATTTTACTCCTATTCAGAAAATAATCAAGAGTTTTTCCTCTCTATAAGGACATTTGTTTACTAGTAACGGACAAGATAGTTCTAAATACCTATTATTATTTTGGCCCTTCTAGACACTTCCGAATGTTTTTTTATTAATAAGGTTTATCATTAACAACTTTACCCATTTTTAAAATATAATAGGATTAAATCAATAAGAAATAAGGGAGCAGACTATATGGGGATTCTTATTGTGGACGACAACCAGGCGAACTTGTTTGTTATCGAAAACATTCTTAAGCGTGCAGGCTATGATGATTACTTATCATTTACATCAGCACAGGATTTATTCACTTTTTTGCTAAAGGAACAGCTACTAGATATAGGAAAACAGATAGACATTATCCTAATGGATATCATGATGCCTGAAATGGACGGAATTGAAGCATGTAAACAGCTCCAGCAAATTCCACATTTAAAGGATATTCCTGTTATATTTGTAACCGCTCTTGAAGATTCTAATAAGGTAGTTGAGGCACTTGATGCTGGAGGCATTGACTATGTGACAAAACCGATAAATAAGACCGAGCTACTGGCAAGAATTCGAGTGGCATTGAGACTGAAATACGAGAAAGACTGGCATATTGAGCAAGAGGAAAAGATCCGAAATGAGTTAGAATTATCCATGCATGTCCAGACAAGCTTGTTAAGCGAGCCGGTTTATAAGGATAACCTTTTATTAAAGGCTTCCTACTTACCAGCGTATAAATTAGCAGGTGATATGTACTATTGGCATAGAATAAATGATCATCGTTTTGCTGCTATACAGCTTGACATGATGGGGCACGGGATATCAGCATCACTTGTATGCATGTTTATATCTTCAGTATTAAGGGATTCAATCACAACATATGCCGATCCTGAGTATGTCATGAAGGAGCTTAACCGCTGGATGAATTCTTTAAACCATCGAAACCAGCAAATTCCTTATTATTTTACGGCTATTTATCTTGTGCTTGATACGAAGGAGAAAACGCTGGAATACGTAAATGCAGGTCATCCAACTGGATTTGCTCTTGTCAATCATACCGAACTAAAAGAGCTTTCTAGCAATACTTGTGCTGTTGGATTCTTCGAAGAAATCGAAATCAAAAAATCAATTATTACATATACAGATTCTATTCAATTGCTATTATGTACTGACGGGGTTGAAGAAACCATTGATCATCATGAATCTGACGGCTATGAATTTATTAAGAACATCGCCTCATCCTATTGGCATGATTCTAAAAGCAAAGAACCTATTGATTTTATATTAACGAAAAAACAACAAGTCAACGCAGATGATGACATTTGTGTAGTATTAATTCAAGCGAAATAAATAGAAAAGCGGAAGCGCCTTCGGAACATCAAAGGGCAATGTTCCTGCGATGAATACTCGCAGAAGCTTTCCTTTGTGTCCACCCCCGACAAGCACAAGACGAGCCTCTCGGAAAGGTGAGCTC
>NZ_JBALNX010000050.1:49991-79370 GCF_036962035.1 Bacillus sp. JJ1773 | reverse complement strand
GTCGACACTAGTACGTCCTGTACGTCGGGGGTAGGCGCTCCTCCTAAAAGCTAACGCTTTTTCTCATGCGATGATTATGCTGCCGAAGCGTTCCTTGTGGAGCTAGACAAAAGGAAGCAATTATTCAATTTGAATAGTTGCTTCCTTTTTTTAAAATATTACAAGTTAACATCCACTTTAATCAATTTTTCCTCATCTTTATCAATGCCGATATACCTTAATGTTTCGGCATGGGTTTGATGATTGTATATGGACATTAAGATGGAAATGGCAATGCCCTTTCGATAGGCATGATAGCCGAATGTTTTTCTAAGTGTATGCATGCCAATCTTGCCGCAAATGCCAACTTCCTTGGCAGCTTGATTAATGATTCGGTAAGCCTGCTGACGCGAAATGGGCAGATCATTCTTTTTGGATTTGAAAAGATAATCATCTTCCATAAAAACAAATGTAGCTAAATAGTTTTGCAAAGCCGCCTTCACTTTACTATTAATATAATGAACCTTTTGCTCATCCCTTTTATCGTCATGAAGATAAAGAAATTCCTTTATTTCCGCACCGTCCCAAATATCTCCGACCTTTAAACATAGCAAATCATGCACTCGAATGCCTGTGTTAATGCCAAATACAAATAGTAAAAAATCTCTTAATGATTGCTTCTTTAAGTTTTCTTTCATCGCGTAAATTTTTTCGACATCCTTAATAGGATCGACGTATTCCACTGTGGTTCCTCCTGCAATCTAATGTTACTAAAATAAGGTATCAGAAATTGCAAAGACATACAATAAGATATTTCAGCAACTTTCATAGATATATCAGCGACTTTCGAGATTTATCAGCGACTCTCATATATATCCACCATTCAGTTTTTCTCACCTTATTTCCCCTCTAGAAATTCCTTCAAATCATCCTGTACACTTTCCTTTGTAAGCTCAACCTTTGAACGATAGGCAGCCCGATTCAATAAATGCGCTACCACTGGAGAGGTTAGAAATACAAAGAAAATGCCTAGTATGAGTCTAATACTGAAGTAGCCGTCAGCCAGCAAGAAGAAAAGAAAGGTCCCGAATAATGTACAAAGCACCCCTAAGCTTGCACTTTTTGATACCGCATGTGAACGGGAATACACATCAGGCAAGCGAATTAATCCGATGGCGCTTAGAAAGCTCAGGACCGTGCCAATTAAAAGAAACACAGCTACAATAATGTCAATGTATACGTTTTCGTTCAATCACAACACCTCTTTCAATGAATCTCGCAAAGGCAATCGTACCAACGAATGAGAGGATGCCAATTAATAAAATGATGTCAAAAAAAGCATGTGTCCTCAAAAGGATCGAAAGGCATGCTACACTAGCAATCAGGTTTACCCCAATATTATCTAATGCCATGACCCGATCTGGTGTAGAGGGTCCTTTTATAACGCGATAGAGAGCAGCAAGGATAGAAAGGGACAAGAAGAATAAACAGACTAATAAAAATTGATTAAACATTACCGGGTTACCTCCTTTATCGCTTTCTCATATTTTATCTGCGACTGAAAAACAGCATGCTTGGAGTCTGGCAAATTTAAGGCATGGAGATAAAAAACCTTATTGTTTGGAGAAACCTCCATAACAACAGAGCCTGGGGTTAAGGTTAAAAGTAAGGCAAGTAACGTAATTTCCAAATCCCCTTCTAGATCCGTCTCCATTTTAAATATCCCAGGGGTGACTTCGATTCTTGGCCTGCAGACTTCTTTAATAATCGCGATACTAGATGTAACCGATTCACTCAAAAACAGGATAAACAGCTTCAAAATGGCGATAAACCGTCTCAAATAAAAGGATGATGGGAAAAAGCGCCTTAAAGAAAATATCACGATAATTCCAACTAGATATCCGCCAAAAAAGGACAATATACTCCATTCATCCTGAAAAAACATCCATAAAAAGGCGATAAAAAGATTTACTAACACCTGAACTGGCAAGGTTTCTCCTCCCTTCTTGAAATGCGCAAGCGCCAATGTCGACACTAGTACGTCCTGTACTTCGGTGGTAGGCGCTGGAGCTGGACGTAATACTATTTGGCTCCCGCCATTACTGCTTCAATATAAAGTCTTGGATTCAATAACCCATCTGTGGCTATTTGAACATAATCATGAATTCCCTCTGCCCCTAATCCGAGTGTAATCGTCAGAGCAGTCAGGCATCCTAATGGAAACATTAAACCTTTCGTTGTTCCCTTTTCCATTTCCTTGCTTAAAGCCGTTTCGCCCCAAAAAACATTCATAAAGATTTTCATAATCGAATACAAGACCATTAGACTCGTTAATAATCCAATTCCGCCTAACCAGTAATACCCTGCTTCAAACGTTCCTCTTGTAATGAAGACCTTTCCCAAGAAACCGCTTAATGGCGGAATACCTGCTAACGATAAGGCGGCAATAAAGAACATCCAGCCTAAATAAGGATGATTTCGAATGAGTCCGCTTATTTCCTTTAGCTTACTTGTACCCGTAATGACAATAATCGCACCGCCTAAAAGGAAAATAAGTGCCTTAATTAGGATGTCATGAATGAGATAGTACAAGGAACCCATTATGCCGTTTGGCGTTAGGGAGGCAAGTCCAGCGATAATAAAACCTACCCCTACTATCACGTTATACGTTAAGATTCTCTTGATATCCCAATAGGCAATTGCTCCAATGGCTCCAAGTAGCATCGTTAATGCGCCAAGAATCCCAATAATGAAATGGGTAACCTCTGGCTTATGATAGAAAACAAGTGTAAACGTCCGAAATAAAGCGTAGATCCCCACTTTTGTTAAGAGCGCCGCAAAAATAGCAGCGATGGCTGTTGGCGGTGCACTATATGCACCTGGCAGCCAGAAGAAAAGAAAAAGTGCTGCCTTCATGCCAAAAACAATTAAAAATAATAGGGAAACCGTTGTCAGCAATCCATCCTGCCCCGCCTCAGCCACTCTCAAAGATAAATGAGCAAAATTTAATGTCCCGAGCATAGCATATAGATAGGCGATAGCCACAAGAAATAAGGAAGACGATAAAACATTGATCAGGATATACTTGATGGACTCCCGAAGCTGTAACTTTGTTCCTCCTAAGGAAATCAGTACATAAGATGAAATTAACATAACCTCAAAACAGACAAACAAATTAAATATATCACCTGTCAAAAACGACCCGTTCACACCGGTAATCAAAAATAAATAAAATGGGTAAAAATAATGCTTCTCCCTCTCCGCTCCAATTGAATGAAAGGAGAAGATCAAGCAAAAGAGCGCAACGATGCTCGCACTCATAAGCAAAATGGCTGAAAACATATCCGCTACAATACTAATGCCATAAGGAGGGGCCCATCCTCCTGCCTGAAGTGTCTGAATTCCATTCACTTTTATCTGACTCATTAATGAGACAGAGACAACACCTATAGCCATGATGGCCAGTATGCTAAGCAAGCGCTGAAAAAAAATGTTTCTCCGGAATAGGATTAAGACCAGCCCGGCAATTAGCGGAATGATGATCGGCAGTATAACAAGATTATTCATCCATATTTCCCCTTAATTGATCCATATCATCAGTCCCTACTGTTTTATACGTTCGGTAACTAAGCACTAAAAATAAAGCAGTCACGGCAAAGTTAATGACAATGGCTGTTAAAATAAGTGCCTGTGGCAATGAATCCGTAAATGTTGTGTTGATCCCGCCTAATAAAGGCGGACCGCCCTTCTTTAATCCGCCCATGGTTAGAATTAACAGATTGACACCATGGCTGATAATCGAAGTTCCTAAAATGATCCTAATTAAGCTTTTACTTAAAACTAAATAAGTGCCAATCGAAAAAAACAGGCCAACTAGAATTGATATAAGTGTTTCCATCTCTAACCATCCTCACTTATACTCAAAATAATCGTGACAGCTGTGCCAATAACGGCTAAGGCAACACCCACATCAAAAAGCACAGCCGTAGCCAGCTCTGTTTTTCCGAAAACAGGAAGGTTAAAGTAACCAAAGGTTTGATTTAAAAACGGTTTCCCGGAAAAAATTGAGATCATCCCAGTAAGAACAGCAAGCAGAACGCCGAAACCCGCTACTTTCTTGAAATCGACTGGAATGTTTTTTCGAACGGTTTCAATATCGAATGCGAGGTAGAGAAGTACGAGCCCTGCAGCTACACTCAAGCCGCCGATAAATCCCCCTCCTGGATTATGATGGCCTCCGAAGAATAGATATATAGAAAAGGTTAGAATAATAACGATGGCCATTTTAGTCACAGAACGCAAAATTACATCATTCGGGTTCATTCCTTAGGACCCCTCCCTGCTAATTGAAGCTTTATTAACGTATAGACTCCTAGACCTGCAATACATAGGACGAGAATTTCCAGCATTGTGTCTAATCCACGGAAATCAACAAGAATAGCATTCACGATATTCTTTGCCCCTGCAAGCGTGTAAGAATCCTCAAAGAAATTCGAAATAGATGCGAAAAGCCGATGATTATTTGCGGCCAAAGCAAGTAAAGTGACGATGACGCCAACCCCAAGAGAAATAATGAAATTCGTCATCTTAAATGATATTCTGCTTACTTCCTTTCGCAATTCCGGCAAATGATAGAAGCATAGCAGGAATAAAGCAGCAGTCACGGTCTCTACTACGAGCTGTGTAAGCGCCAGATCAGGTGCCCGGAAAATAACAAAGAACAAGGATACGAGATAGCCTAGTCCGCCAAGGGCAATAATGGCCGTTAATCTTGATTTTGAAAGAAGGACAGCAAAGGCTGAAAAGACCATTGCGATTATTAATCCGCCTTCATAGATGCTAACCTCTGCATTATTTGAATATTGCATGGTAAACCCTTTTGAAAGCCATAAGGAACTGCCAAGAACTAGTATGAAGAAGCCAAAAATATAGACTAAATAATCCCTGATAGACCCTGTCATATATCGATTGGTTACCTTTAATGAAGATCTTTCCGTTCCTTCTAACGACAGGTTATACAAGTGATTCAGCGATAAGGATTTAGGAAAGAAATCATAAAGAAACGTCCAGCGCTTAATAAATTTATACATAATGGAACCAACGATAATCACACCGAGTGTCATATATAATTCTGTATTCCATCCATGCCACGGCTTGATCGTTACATCCATCTCACTTAATGAAAGTCCAGGCAAAACCGCCATTAATGCAGGCTGAAGAAAGTTTTTCGAAACGACATTTGGGAAAAAGAAAATAATAATGACAAGCAAGGCTAAAATGATCGGCGGAATCAACATGCCAATCGGTGCTTCATGGGCAACTTTATCTAATTTCTCTGGCCGGTGTTTGCCAGTGAAGGTTTTAAAAACAAGAATCATACAATAAATAAACGTAAACACACTTGCAATCCATGCAACCCATGGAATGATCAGACCAAATGACTTCATCCCAAAAACCGGATGCTCTGCTGCCGTTAATACACTTGTAAAAAACATCTCTTTACTCAAATATCCATTAAATGGAGGAAGCCCAGCCATGGAGAAGCTTCCAATAATTGTTAGAGTAAATGAGATAGGCATCAGGCTCATTAATCCGCCTAATTTGCGTATATCACGCGTTCCTGTTTCATGGTCAATAATCCCAATTACCATAAATAGACTACCCTTAAAGGTGGAATGATTAATTAAATGAAACATAGCCGCTAATATCGCAAAAGCATAGACCGTTGACTCATCCCCAAGACCAAAATACAAAGAAGCAGAACCTAATCCAAGAAGAGACATAATCAAACCTAATTGGCTGATGGTCGAATAAGCTAGTAATGCCTTTAAATCCTTCTGATTGACAGCGTTAATGGAGCCATAAATTAACGTGATGATCCCAACCCCTGAGACGATCCAAAACCATTCACTGCTTCCGCCGAAAACAGGTGTAAATCTAGCTACTAAATAAATGCCGGCCTTCACCATGGTTGCTGAATGTAAATAGGCACTTATTGGAGTAGGTGCCTCCATTGCATCTGGGAGCCAAATACTAAATGGAAATTGGGCTGATTTTGTAAAAGCTCCTAAAAGCAGCAAAATCATAGCAGGAAGAAATAATGAATGGTCTGTAACAACATGAACCATGTTCAATATTTCACGTATGCTATATGTATCTGTCATTATGGATAGCATAATGAGACCCGATAACATCGCAAGTCCGCCAAATATCGTAATCAGCATTGATTTGAGGGCACCATATCTAGAGTTTTTCCGTTGATACCAATAGGCAATCAGTAAAAACGAAGAAATACTCGTTAATTCCCAAAATACATATAAAACTAAAATATTATCTGAAAAAACGAGGCCTAGCATTGCACCCATGAATAAAAGCATATAAACATAAAAATTATGGAGTGCTTCACGCTCTTTTGACATGTAATAAATCGAATAGAGCACAACAAGCGTCCCAACTCCAGAAATTAACAGTCCGAAAATAAGCGACAAGCCATCCAAATACGTTGTTATATTAATATTTAATGAAGGAATCCATGGAAGCGATTGGGAAATTGTATGTCCATTGGAAATGACAGGAATATACTGTAGCAAATACAGAAATACTGTTAGCGGGACAAAAACGACAAACCAGCCCGTATGAATTCGTGGTGTAACCATTTTATAAATAAAAGGTGTTATTATAGCAAAAATAAACGGCAGAAAGATCATGAAAGGTAGCAAAGACACAATCAAATCCCCTCCTAACAAAGATTTTATTTCTATTAATGTTCTATTAATGTTTGTTTCATCATTCATTATTAGTCTTTGACAGCTACTTCTTATATAATGGCTATATTAGTGATTATGGTTATTAGCCTTGTGCATGTGAACGGGTTTTATTCGGGACGAAAACAAGAAAGAGCAAGAATATATAAAGCGGATTGATCACCGACATTATTCATGAACAAAGCTTATATAATAATGGAAATAGATTGACTTGACACAGCTGCATGAGATATATTCAAACATAGTTTAATCGAATCTAATTTCTATTAAACGCATCTAACTCGAGGTGAAATGAAAATGAAAAAAGTAAAGGGACGTATGGACGAAAGCATCCTCGTCTGTGTATACTATGGACCAAATGGTGAACGCCTTATTCAACGCGGCTGTAAAATTGCGAGCATGCTTAATTGCCCTCTGTATATTTTAACCATTGATCCTTTGCCCTTTGATGACCTGGATGCAGAAAAATCAGATTATATTACTAGATGGCAGCAAATAGCTGAACATCATCGCATTGAGGAATTTATTTTAAAAGATAATGAAAAGCGGCCTGTCTCTAAAGTAATTGCAGAGGTTGCCCGCGAAAAGCATATTACTCAAATTATCCTAGGCCAGACTGCCCAGAGCCGCTGGGAACAAATAGCTAAGGGCTCCATTATTAACTCCTTGTTGAAGGAAATTCCTTTTGTTGACCTGCACATCATTTCTGTTTCCCGTGCTCTTAGAGATCAAGAAGGACTTTTCGAAAAAGGGGTCCGAGCATACCTAGTTAAAGAAGAGAATTTTTATCGCCTAAGCTTTATTCATACAAAAGAAGCCGAATTTGAAGGGATATTCTTTAAGGAACAAGGTACAGACTTCAATAATGGTGTTTTCAAATTCATGAAGGGCAAAGAAACACTGCAAGTCGTTGTAACAGAAGACATTGTCAAGGACCTTAAAAATGTTAGAATGACTGACCCAATTGATACAGATAGCGATTTACAATAATAAGATTTAGAACACTTCCAGTTGCTTTCATGATACTGGAAGTTTTTTTGTTCTTCCGATCATCTAATGTTACATAAAAATAATTTACCAAAAAATAAGTAACATTACAATGAAAAAGCCCTTGAAAATAGTAAAAAAAAATACAGCTTCTATCAAAAGAAGCTGTTCTAATATTTGGAAAATGATGTTTTCTTTTGGAATAACTTTTCTATTGGGTTGAAGTCTTCGAAGCTGTTATTGTCTGTACGAATAGATTCCTTGCTGCCGAGCCCAAGGAATCCTCCCTGACTTAGGCTTTCATTAAATAATTGAAGCACATGTCCCTGAAGGTCAGTATTGAAATAGATAAGGACGTTCCGGCAAATGATGACATGAAACTCATTAAATGATCGGTCCGTTACTAAATTATGCTGAGCAAAGACGACATGTTTTAGTAATGCAGGATTTAAATAAGCAGCCTCCCAATCAGCTGTATAATATTCGGAAAACGACTTTTTGCCTCCTGAAAGCAAGTAATTCCTCGTATATAACTGCATTTTCTGCAGAGGAATTATTCCTCGCTCTGCTTTGGCTAAGACTTTTTCATTCATATCGGTTGCATAGATTTTTGTTTTGTGCCCAAGCCCTTCCTCCTCCATCAAAATGGCCATGGAATATACCTCTTTCCCAGTAGAACAGCCAGCATGCCAAATTCTAATTTCAGGAAGATCTTTTAGAAATGGAGTAACCTCATTCCTAAATGTTTTGAAGAAGGTAGGGTCCCGAAACATCTCCGTCACATTAATCGAAAAATCGCTTAATATTTTTTCTAAATATACTTCATCATGAATAATTTTCTCCGTCAGACTGGTAATACTCGGTAAACGTTCCTGGGTTAATCGGTATTGCACCCGTCTCATGATTGAAGATCTCATATATTGGCGAAAATCATAGCCTGATAGACGAAAAATAGCTAATAACAATAGTTCAAGCTCTACATCCTCTTTACTAACTTTAAACATTCTTCATCATCCCAATAATTTTCTTTCTAAGATAACCACACTCGCATAACTGACAATAGCTGATCTAGTTTTAGCGGCTTGCTGATATAATCTGATGCGCCAGATTCTATGCATTTTCTGCGGTCATAATTCATGGCTTTTGCTGTTAGAGCAATAATGGGCAAATCCTGATATTCTTCAAGCTCACGGATTCTCCTCATCGTTTCATAGCCGTCCATAACAGGCATCATAATATCCATTAACAAAATATCCACTTTTTCTTCTTTTACCATCGTGTCTAAACACTCCATGCCATTTTCGGCTGTTAGAACATGCATGCCTTCTTTTTCAAGTGCATTTTTTATCACATAAATATTCCGATGATCATCGTCAACAACGAGAACCGATTTTCCTTGTAAAACCGTAGAAGATGGGCTAACTTCCTGTTCATCATTAGGCAGATTTTTAATGGATGCTTCAATAATAGATTCAAAATCTTTGGCGGAAGCAGCTTCAGTAATCACTGTTTCCTCTGCTTTTTTCGGTAAACCATCAGGCAGGCTTGGAATAAATAAAGTGAAACTGCTGCCCTTCCCTTCTTCACTATTTACTTTACATACCCCGCCAAGAAGCTGAGCAAACTCTTTTGTTATAGATAATCCGAGCCCTGTTCCACCATACCTTCTCATTGTTGCTCCATCCACCTGCTGGAAGGCTTCGAATATCTCCTCCTGCTTCTCTATAGGAATTCCAATTCCTGTATCTGAAACAATCACCTTTAACCATGTATCTGAGGAATTCGCTTGAGGGAAGCTGCTGATCTCATGGCTGTGCGCTTTTTCAAAAGTAACAGAAACAGAACCGGAATCAGTAAATTTAAAGGCATTTGAAAGTAAGTTTTTAATCATTTGCTGAAGGCGCTGTTCGTCTGTAAATATTACTTCTGGTACACCTTCAATCTCAGTAACAGTGAATTCAAGATTCTTCTTCTTAGCGAATTGAACAAAGTTCCGTTCCAAATGATCAGTAAAAATACTCATATTCACTTCTTCAAAGTGTATCTCAAGCTTCCCAACCTCCACTTTAGAAAGGTCAAGAATATCATTTATTAAGTCTAGCAAATCCTGACCGGCTGAATGAATAACCTTAGTAAATTCGACTTGTTCTTCATTAAGGCCATGATTCGGATCATCAATCAGCATTTCTGAGAGTAGCAGAATACTATTCAATGGTGTACGAAGCTCATGAGACATGTTGGCAAGAAATTCAGTCTTGTATTTCGAACTCAGCATTAGCTCTCTAGCCTTTTCTTCAAGTGCTTCCTTTGCAGACCTCAGTTCCTCCGACTTCAGCTCTGCATCATTTGTGCGTTCTTCTAATTGCTCATTAATCATTCGGAGCTCTTCCGCTTGAGTTTGCAGCTCCTCTGATTGTGACTGCAATTCCTCAGATTGCATTTGCAGTTCCTCTGTCTTTGTCTGCGAGTCCTCCAGTAAACGGGCAATTTCCATTCTGCCTAATATATTTGTAATGGCGATGCCTAGCGTGTCCAGCACTTCCTCCAATAGTTTTAAATGAGTAGATGTAAACTCGTTTAGACTTGCCAGTTCCACAACCGCTACGACTTCATCCTTCACCAAAACTGGCGCCATCATAATGCTTCTTGGTGCCACACTTCCAAGGCCAGTATGAATTAGATGATACGTACTTGGAACATCTTTTAGAATATAGTGCTTCTTTTCAACGGCACATTGCCCTACTAGCCCCTCGCCTGGATAAAAAAACTCTCTACCGACATGTTGACCGTCTTCTGCATAGGAGGATTTTTTTCGATAAACCGGCCTTCCATTATTCGTTTCCTTCACATAGAAAACGCCAAGATTGGCATTGATTGCATGGGACAATTGGCGAATGAGCTCTTCACCAAGGGAATGAATATTGACATGGTGGCTATACAGATGAATGATGTCGGCAGAATGGCTTTGTATCCAATTTTGCTCCGTTATTTCTGAAATATATTTTCTTTCTTTTTCATTATAGGTTTCTAAAGACGCTGCCATTGTATTAAAGGACTTTGCTATATCTCCGAATTCATCATTTGTATGAATTTCTACCCTTGGGAGCTTGGACAGGTTTTTATAATCAATAAGATTGAGCCCCTTTAATATGATTGCCATCGTTTTACTTGTGCTTCGAATGAGTGAAAGTGTAACAAGGACAATCATCAATAGGGCTAGAGTAACAGCTGATATTAACACAATGACGAGCTGGGAATGTGTTTTTGTAGCACTTTGGAGTGATTCATCCATTAATGTTTCCTGGTATTCAATAAATTCACCTAAATCGAGTAGAAGCCGATCGCGATTGATTCGTTCACTATCATAAATGGTTTGCATTTCATCAAATTTACCGCTTTTGAATTTTTCAATAAATTCCTTCTCCATCTGATTGTAGGCATTGTAAGATTTTTCGATTTCATTTAGAACCTCTCTGCCTCTAGTTGTATTAATGGATGATTCTAATTTAATTATTTCTGATGTAATGCCTTCTTCATTGTATTTTAGAGATTTCTCAATCAATTCAGGGTTCATTTCTTCTTTAACAATTAATATCCGTAGAAGCTGGCGATCGGTTTGATCGAATAGCCTTCTAATTTCTGTGGTTTGGTTTACCTTATAGTATCGATCCTTCACAATTTCTAGCATATTCGCTTTTATTAAATTTGCCATAAAGAGGATGACAAACATCAATAGAAGCATAAAAAATACAGTCAAGCCTAAGCTGAGATATTGCTTCCTTTTAAAACTCACTAAATACGCCTCCTTCAAGATGAAATAGGTTTAAGAGGTTGAATTATTTATGAGTGGCAGAATGACTGCTAAAACGTTATGTATGGCCATTCGGCTAAAATGCTAGCCGAGCGGCCTATTATGGGCTTTTACTGGTTTTGATAAGTCGCTTCCCGGACATCCGTCATCCATTCAAGCTGAATGAGCTTAAGGTGGAATAAGGTGATCGGATCACGGTATAGTTCAGGATTTTCCCTAATTTCCTTCAAAGACTCTTTATTGAATTCAATCTGACTTCCTGATTCCTTCACTGCTTCCTGCAGTTCAGTTAACGGCGGACTAAAAAACATGCTGACATCTCTATCTATCGATTTTTCAAAAAGTTCAAATGGCTGGAAGAATTGTTCTGCAACCGATGCAGCCACTTCGCTGTAATCCTCATTTTCAATAAATTGTTTATATTTGTTATGGAGCATTGATTTATTTTGCTGAATAGCTCCGAGCAATCTGCCCGCGCTCTTTAAAATAAACTGTGATGGTGTAAAGCGGTTTAATATATTTATATTTTCTAGATGCACTTTACCTCTCGTCATCCGATCTGCATCTCTGCGCCAATCATCTAACACTTTAAAATCACATGCGAGACTTAGTTTTTCTTCCTCATAAAGATCATTAAAGCCCGCACCCATTTCATTCAGGAATTCTTGAGCATCGGTGAATTCATCACTTGCCTCGTTAATCCACTGATGAATCCCCTTATGGAAGCTTGGCATAATCATTTCATCTAAATGATGACGAATACGATTATTCATTTCAGCATTCAGCTGAACATGGACCTTCCCAAAATCGCTGTCCTCATGTATTAATTCTGAACTCCCTTTAAGCAGTTCAGGAATATCCTCCATTAGCTGAAGCTTTAGATCGTCTTTTATCTTTGTAAACGACCTTTTCATAACTCGGGCTTTTTCTTCTTCCAAATCACGTAATTGATTTGTGGCTCCTGTTAATTTGGTTACCATCTCATCATTCCATCTAATTGACTCAATGAAACCATTCTCCATTTCCACGCGTCTTTCCAATAGAAACTTAATCGTTTTGCGAATATAATGCTGAACCTTAGACGTTCTTTTTTCTTCAAGATTGTCGTGATTCGTGATAGATTTCAAGAATTGAGTTAAAGGCTCAAGCTGTTCATCACGGCCAGAATAGGCAAATACTCTTGCTTTTGAAAAATAAGTATTCACTTTCGAAGTGGCACTGTCTATCACTTCCTGCTCCATCTCATTAGAATCTACCCCATTTAACAAGAAGTGAATAGGAAGGTCAGGTGCCTGCTCACGAATTTTCACAACCATTTCAAGCTCTTCCTCTGTGAAAGCATGATTGGCATTAAGGACGAATAGCAGACTATCCGCGAGCTGCAAATATTGGAATACTTCATTTCTGAATCGGTTTAGACCCGTTATGCCCGGTGTATCAATAAAGGCAAGCCGCTTTTCGCGAAGAAACGGTGCAGGCTTTTTATACAGAATCAAAGTCTGTGAGTTCTCGCTAACATCGGATAAATGTGAAATTTCTCTTTCTCCTTCATCGCCAATCTCCTGTATGCCAACCGTCTCATCATCCTTGAACATCACAGTTGTTGAAATAGAGTCATCGATTATTGTTTCACCAAGCAGTTGATTGATAAATCCCGATTTCTCATTTCCAGCGGCTCCGGCAATTAATAGATAAGGAGCCTGAAGATCAAGAAGCTCCTTCACCATCCATTCAAATCGGTGTCCAATCTCGATACCATTCTTCCTTGCCCAAGAGACAACGGACTTGAATAACTCGAATCCATCCGTTAAGCCATTTCGGTCGCGCATTTCTTGGCTAACCTTTTTCTCTGCTAAATTAATAGCTGAATGCTCGATGCTCGAAGGGAAGATTTCACTCCATGCTAGGGCAGAAGCAGCTGCAATGGATGAATAAGCAGAATCAGCCATTTTCACCCAGTTGCTTAAATGATTCGGAATTAAATGTGAAATTTCTCTTATTAAATACTTCCCATTGATTAATTCGAAATATGTAACATGATAAACGGCCGAAAGCTCTTTCCATGAATGGGAGCTTCCGCCTTCCATATGGAGAAGGATGTGATTTAATTCTTTAACCCAAGTAAAATATAAGTCTCCAATTCGATATTGATTCCATAAGGAAACAGCCAGTCTTTCAAACTTTGCCAAATCCGCCTTAAATAAAGTGACCAATGCTTCATTGAAATAATTTGGTTCTGTCTTCTTTATCTTTCCCTCCTCGACATAAGATTGCAGAATGTCGAACCAAGCAAGATCTCCTGTCCGGATGGATTCATTCACAGCAAGTTCAATGGCATTTTTCCAATCCTGATGCTTTTCAAAAAACGCTTTAGCAATGCTCGTTACATCCCGATAGTCTGGGTTAAAGGAAACAGCCTCCTTGATCACCTCAACTGCAAAATCAAGCTTTCCGCGTGCTACATAAGTGGAAAACAACTGTAATAGCACTTCCATTTTCAGATATTCTGAGTCTGTTTGAATGGACCGGTACAAATCCTCAGCTGTAGCAAAAATCTCTAGTTTAAAATAAGCATCTGCCATATTCTTCTTTGCCCATGGCTCAAGTTCATTATTAATATTCTCCCATTTAAAAATCGCTGCTTCATAATCACAATTTTGGAAGTAAATCTCCCCTTGAGCAAAGCGAATAAAGGAAAGTTCCGATATTGCTTTCCTTTGCTCCTCCATATACAATTCTCCTAGTGCCTTGATGGGATGTACATTCTCTTTCCCTTCCACTAATGTCTTGTAATAACTTTTTCCTATTAATTGTTCATCTATTGTCATCATGCTACCCCCGCAGAATATTTTCACTAATATCAAAACAAGCCGAAACGGCTAAAGCCCAAGTAGCTTCATCTACTTTTTTCCTATCTTTTATTCTAACAAAATATTTTTATGGCAAATTTTCAATTTTGATTACAATATTGTATTCTTATGTAACAAATTAAATAATGGGCAAAAGTCCTAATGCGTCTATCCTAGTTCTTTACCCCAATTGCTTATTTGACAAACCATTTCATAGCGTTTTCTTTTCATTCTAAGCAAAATTCATTATGATTACAATTTCGGCAGTTCTAATTCATCATAGATGCTATGGTTATTCCCATCGATTGATTTACTTGGGTAATAACAGTAAAATAAGAATTAACTACCTACATATAGAAAGGCTGATACCGGTTTGGAACAAAATTCGTCAAACTTTATTAAAAATATTATTATCGAGGATTTGGAATCAGGAAAACATAAAGAAATCATTACTCGTTTTCCTCCCGAACCGAACGGGTATCTTCATATCGGTCATGCGAAGTCCATTGTCATTAACTTTGGTCTTGCCGATGAGTTTAACGGAAAGACACACTTGCGATTTGATGATACCAACCCATTAAAAGAAGATCAGGAATATGTTGATTCTATTAAGAACGATGTAGCATGGCTTGGCTATGAGTGGGATGATCTCCGCTTTGCCTCTGACTATTTTGAGGAAATGTATGATCGTGCAGTTCTCCTTATCAAAAAAGGGAAGGCCTATGTGGATGATTTATCTCAGGAAGAAATCCGTGAATACCGCGGCACCCTGACAGAGCCAGGAAAGGAAAGTCCTTATCGCAATCGTCCGGTAGAAGAAAATCTAGATTTATTCGAACGGATGCGTAATGGCGAATTTGAAAATGGCAGCAAGGTGCTGCGTGCAAAAATTGATATGGCTTCGCCGAATTTGAATATGCGTGATCCTGTCATTTATCGAATTTCTCATGCTACACACCATAATACTGGGGACAAATGGTGCATTTACCCTATGTACTCCTTCGCCCATCCATTAGAGGATGCGATTGAAGACGTCACTCATTCCATTTGTACGACTGAATTTGAGGATCAGCGTCCTCTTTATAATTGGGTTATTGAAGAATGTGAAACTAAAAGTAAGCCGCAGCAGATTGAATTCGGGCGTCTTAACATTACGAATACAGTTATGAGTAAAAGAAAGCTTAAGCAGCTTGTGGACGAAGGCTTTGTTGATGGCTGGGACGATCCGCGTATGCCGACGATTTCTGGACTAAGAAGAAAAGGCTTTACACCAGGAGCAATCCGCGAATTTGTTAAGGCAACGGGTATTTCCAAAGGTTATGGCGCAGTTGATGAAGCTATGCTTGAGCATTTTGTCAGAGAAGATTTAAAGCTGACTGCACCGCGAACAATGGGCGTATTGAACCCACTTAAAGTAGTCATAACCAATTATTCGGAAGATCAAGTCGAAATGCTTGATGCGGAAATTAATCCAGAAAATGAGGAAATGGGTATACGACAAATTCCATTCTCCCGAGAAATTTATATTGAGCAGGATGACTTCATGGAAGACCCGCCAAGCAAATATTTCCGACTTTACCCAGGTAATGAAGTCCGTCTAAAGCATGCTTATTTCATTAAGTGTAATGATGTGATTAAAGATGAAAACGGCCAAGTGGTTGAAATTCACTGCACATATGATCCTGAAACAAAAAGCGGGACAGGCTTTACAGGACGTAAAGTGAAAGGAACTCTTCACTGGGTTGATGCTAAACATGCCATTCCAGCTGAATTTCGTTTATATGAGCCATTAATTCTTGATTCAGAATTGGAAGCAGGAGCAATGGACGATTCTGCAGAAGAAAAGACGTTTTTGGATTATGTAAATCCAAATTCGCTTGAAATCGTTCAAGGCTTTATTGAACCTAATATGAAGGATGTTAAAGCACAGGACAAATTCCAATTTTTCCGTCATGGCTATTTTAACGTGGATCCAAAGAATTCAACGGCTGAGAAACACGTATTTAACCGTATCGTTTCGCTAAAAAGTTCATTTAAGCTATAATGAGTAGCACATTTTTGCACTATTAACACATCAAAGGGAGGAACCCATAATGACAAACGAAAATGAAAATCAAACACTGCCGCCAAAAACCTGTACAATTGAGCGACTAATCACTTTACCAGCAGACATTGAATTGGTGTTAGCAGGAAAGAAAACGGCTACACGCCGTAATGGCCGCTATGCAGACGTTGGTGAGATTATGGATCTTCAAGGTCATAGATTTGTCGTTGAAAAAGTATATTCACAATCTTTAGGTGAATTAACGGATGAGCATGCCAAGCAAGAAGGATATGGAACCGTTGAAGATTATAAGCAATCCATTCTATCCTATCACCCTGGCATGCCATGGCTGCCACAAATGAGAGTATGGGTGCATGAGTTCCGTCCAGTCTCGGAATAATCGCATTTTTCATGGATACACTATACCGCTTCATCCTATACATCCATGTAGGCAGTGCTGTTCTATCCATCGGTCCATTTTTCGTTTTAATTCCGATTGCGAAAAAATTGCGGGCAGCCGAACATGAAGTCCAGCTAGCCTACTTGGATATATTCCGCTATTCTGTCCGGCTTGTGAAGCACGCCGGACATCTCCTTGTCGGGAGTGGTGCAATACTCATAGCTATGGGGCATTGGACGTGGAAAACATCATGGATTATTGCAACGTTAGCTGTAATGTTTGGTTCCGTATTTTTTCTAGCCAGGGCTTTTACTCCTATTTTTCGAAGATTTCATGAGCCTGGACAAGATACACAGCAGCTTGTCCAAAAGCTTTTAAAATCAACCTGGCTTTATTTAATCCTATTAATGGTCATGCTCTGGCTAATGGTTGTAAAGCCTTCACTTTGGTAAAGGTCGGTTTGCATTTCAAGACTATCTAACTCTCACTTTTCCATATTATAATCTCAAAATGGTCAGCCTCGGATTAGAGCCTGGCCATTTTTCTTAGGAATCTAAAAAATTTGGAAACATCGCGCTCTTTGGTGCCCTTTTTTCTATAGGAATCTAAAAAAATGAAAGCATCTCCTTTATGGTTGACTGCGTTCATTTTTTGCATAAAACTCACTGTATACCATTTAAAATAAAAGCCAGGATGTTATCATTTTCCTTTTGATTCCATTCTGCATTATAATAATAATTGAAATTAAAATTCAGAGAAAAGTTACTTAATTATATGAATCTATAGGGATTGGAGTGGTTTTTAAAGTGGGTGTTACGTTACGAAAAGGACAGAAAGTTGATTTAACAAAGGCTCATCCAGGTCTTGAGGTTGTAGTGGCTGGTTTGGGCTGGGATGTTAGCCACAGTCATTCACAATATGATTTGGATGCCTCAGCATTTTTAGTTGGCCCTTCTGGCAAGGTCCAAAGCGACATGGATTTTGTATTCTATAATAATCCTAGAGGCGGAAATGGTTCGGTTATTTACAGCGGCGATAATCGCACCGGAGCTGGTGCCAGTGATGATGAACAAATTACAATCGAATTAAATAAAGTTCCTTCTTCTATTCACCGAATTGCATTCACCATCACAATCCATGATGCACATGTAAAACAGCAAAACTTCGGACAAGTTTCTAATGCCTATGTGAGAATTTTTAACGCTATGACAAATGAGGAATTAATTCGTTTCGACCTAGGACGTGATTTTACAGTAGAAACGGCCATTGTGACAGCTGAACTATATCGCCATAACGGAGAGTGGAAATTCAATGCCATTGCAAGTGGCTTTCAAGGCGGGTTAGCCGCACTTTGCAGAAATTTTGGCGTTCATGTAGATGATGAGCCTGCTCCTGCACAACCTGCTTATCAAGCTCCGCCCATCAATCAAACATACGGAAGCTCTCAGCAAGCTCAATCATTTTCAGGCCAACAACATACATCCTATAATCAGCCGACTTTCGGTCAAACAAATACACACAGTCCTTCTTATAATCAACCAAGCTATAATCAATCTGGGCATCAGAATCAGCCTTACAATCAGCAAGCCTATGGACAGCAGGCGAGCTATAATCAGCCTACATATGGTCAAGGATATTCCTCAGGGCAATCTTATGGCGGAGACAATATTAATTGTACCCGATGTGGATCTTCGAATGTAAGAACTGGTGAGAAAGGCTTTGGTCTGGGAAAGGCAGCAATTGGCGGGTTAATCCTTGGTCCTATCGGGTTATTGGGTGGTTTTATTGGAAAAAATCAGCTTAAATTCACATGCAACAGCTGTGGAAACGTCTGGTCTCCTAATCAAACTGATTATACACAATGGGCCAATCAGCAAAAAAGAAAAGCTCAAGAATTATTTGCCCGCTATAAAAGCCAGGATGTTATGGATGCTGTTGTTGCCGCATGTGCACTCGTATCATTAGCAGATGGAAGACTGGACCCATCCGAGCGACAAAAAATGATGGAATTTGTCAATCAAAGCGAAGAATTGCGCGTTTTTGATACAAACAAAGTGATGCAGCAATTTAATTACTTCGTCCAAAAAATCGAACGTGATTCTATTATCGGGCGTGCCGAAGCATTTAGAGCTTTAGGACGTGTCAGATCGAAGCCTGAAATTGCTCGCCTTGTTGCTCGTTATTGTATCGCACTTGGCTATGCAGACGGTCATTTCGATCCTAGTGAAAAGCAGATCGTTTCAGAAATCTGTATAGAATTAGGGTTAAATCCCCAAGAATTTTTATCATAATCTTCGCGGTTCATTATCAGGGCTCTTGGTTTTTTAGCCTATCGAAAATGTGGAAGGTCCTTATTGGATCTTCCTTTTTTTGCTATGATATACATATCATGAATTAGGGGGAGTCTTTGTGGAGAAACGAAAGCTAATCGTTACCCAAAATTTAAGTGAGGATTTAGTTGAAGCCATAAAAGAAGTTATTCCAGACTGGGAGCTTATTGTTGGAAAAGATAATACAGTTTGGCAAGATCATATACAAGAAGCGGAAATTATTGCAGGCTGGAAAAAAGAATTAACTGAACATGTGCTATCCCATGATTCTAAGCTGCGTTGGGTTCAATCTTGGTCTGCAGGTATAAATAGCATGCCTTTGAAAGAATTCAATAATCGTCATATCCAGTTAACATCGGCCAATGGGGTTCATTCCTTCCCAATTTCCGAGACTATCTTTGCACTGATGCTCGGGCTTACTAGAAAAATACATACATATGTGAAAAATCAGCAAACAAAAACATGGCATCATTCTGGGTTAAAGCTTGAACTGCATGGCAAAACAATGGGTCTCTTTGGGGTAGGGGCCATTGGCAAGGAAACAGCCAAAATTGCCAAGGCATTTGGCATGAATGTTTTAGGATTCCGCCGTTCTGACTTACCCGAAGAACATGTTGATACGATGTATTCGCTCGATCAGATAAATGAAGTATTACCTATATGTGACTATGTAGTTGTAACGCTTCCGCTAACGGAGGAAACAAAGCATTTATTTGGAAAAGAACAATTTGGCCTCATGAAGCCTTCATCCTTCTTCATTAATATTGGCCGAGGCGATATTGTTGTAGAATCAGAGCTTATCAAGGCTCTAATTGAAGGAAAAATCGCTGGTGCAGGCTTAGATGTATTTGAGAAAGAGCCTCTTAGTGAAGAGAGTCCTTTATGGGAAATTGAAAATGTGATCATCACACCACATACAGCAGGATCGACTGAGAATTATGATAAACGGGTCATTAAGGATATTTTGATCCCAAATTTAAAAAGCTATTTAAAAGACGAGAAGCTGCTAATTAATTTAGTTGATTACCACAAAGGTTATTGAAACGGCAAAAGGGATTACCTCCTTAGAGGAATCCCTTTTTGGCGTTTTGTGTCTGCCCCATTCCCCTTTTCTTCCGTTTCCGGAGCAATTCCTCCAATGCACCTGATCCAAGAACAACACCGGAAACAATGAATAGCAAACCTAATAAGTGGGTTGAGGTGATGATTTCTCCCAGAAGAACAGCCGAACCAACTAATGAGAAAAACGTACTTAAATTAATGAAAATGGATGCTTCTGCAGGTCCGATTTTTTTAATTGCTGCATTATAAAACATATGCCCCAAGGCTGTTGAAAGCAATGCCGATGAAAAGAAGGCAACCCATAGAAGGATAGGGGCTCCGAATAACCCTTCAAACCCTTTTGGCTCCTGCCACAAACTAATAAAAAATAAAAGAACACTTCCCAAGACCAGCATATATCCGGTTAAAAGCCGTGGATCCATTGATTTCGCTGCCTTGCTAATAAGAATAAAGCTTAGGGCTTGTGAAAGAATCGAAAAGAATATATGTAAGTCACCTATCGAAAGACCTGATAACCCTCCTTCACCGGATAAAACGATAAAGGAAACCCCTGCACTTCCAAATAGGAATCCTAGAATTTGAATCCACGTTGCCCGATTACGCAGGATAACTGACGAAAGAATGGCCGTTAATAATGGGCCTGTTCCTAAAATGAGGGCCCCATTTGTAGCTGTTGTATTCGTAAGACCTACTGATAAGAAGAAATGATGGCCGACCACGTTGAACAAGCAGCCAAAAATAATAAACTTCCATTCTTCCTTATTCGGCCTTCGAATTTTCCGCATCAAACCCATAATGAGAAAGACTGAGATCCCTGCCGTAAAAATTCGCAAAGAGGTAATGGTAACGGGCGGAAAATAACCTACAAGTATCTTGACAACTGGCACATTAAATCCCCAAGCCATCATAATCGCTATTAGCAAAAGATAGGTTTGTATATTTTTCAAAATGATTTCCTTCTTCCTTAGCTTTCACATAATTAAACCTATTTTAGCATGGAAATCTTTACAAAATCATTTTATTTGAATCCATGAATAAAAAAGCCAGCTCTCCTAATAGAGAACTGACTTCCTTATTCAATACTATTGGATATTCTGCTCATGGCGCTGATCTTTATCAGCTTTTACTTTAGGGCCTTTTTTCGGCTTTGGTCCCATGTTGTCGAACCGAGCTAGGTCATAAACTGCTGCTCCCACAATCTCTGCTACATCCTGAAGCTTTTCTTTGCTGATTTTATCAATGGAATCTTCAGGTGTATGGTACCAAGGCTCAGATGGGCTGTGGATGAATAAGGCTGCTGGGATTCCAGCTTCAGCAAATGGAACATGATCACTGCGTCCGCCTTGGCCATATGGAGTTGGTTCTCCGTTAAGTCTTGTGCTTGAAGCCTGGGCAAGCTCAGTCACTAGGTTAGGCTTCCCATCAAGAGTAAGCAAGACTAAATCTCCCGCATCCCTGCTTCCAACCATATCAAGGTTAAAGTTAGCAATCGTGCGCTCTTGTTCGTCATCTGATAGATTGTTAACATAGTAGGTTGAGCCAATTAATCCAAGCTCTTCCGCGCCAAATGTAATAAATTTAATTTCTGTATCAGTCGGCACGTTTTTAAATACACGCGCGAGCTCAAGTGTCGTTGCCGTTCCGGAGGCATCATCATTTGCTCCTGGTGCACCTGCAACTGAATCGTGGTGAGCCCCAACGACAATTACTTTACCGGTATCTTTTTGTTTATTTGTCGGTTTTTTCGTAGCGATTACGTTATGGGAAAGACTTTCTCCCGCTTTAGCACCCTCAATTTTCAAGCTTGTCCTTAATTCGGTTCCTGCATTTAGCTTAGCAAGAAGTGCCTCGCCCTCCGCTTGCGTTAAAGAGACAGCCGGAACATATTTATCATTGGCTTCGCCAAGCGTTCCGTTTACTGCACCGCCCGTATTATTAAAAATAATAACTCCTGCAGCACCTTTTTCAGCCGCATTTAACACTTTTTCAGCGAAACTAATATCACCGCGTTTGATGAGAGCAATTTTTCCAGTCAGATCTGTATTGGCAAGCTCCTCTTTCTTTCCTAAGTTTGCATAAACAAGATCACCCGATACATTGCCGCTTACTGTGTATGTAAAAGAACTTGGTTTAAGCACTCCATCATAGCCATTTACGTTCAATTCAATCGAACTTGGAGGTGTATAGCCATAAAAAGTAAACGGCTGTAATTCAACATCATATCCATATGACTCGAATTGTTCTTTAATATACTTGACTGCTTGTTCCTCAGCTTCTGTACCAGCCACACGTGGTGTTTTAGATAAATGTTCAATATTTTTATAGATATTTTCTGCATTAATCTTATCGATGACTTTGTGATCAAATACATTAACTGGCTGAGCTTGTCCAACTTCATTCGGCTTCGCAAATACAGCCGAAGTGCCGACCGCACCAAAGGCTAATGTGGTTGCTAACGCCATAGATAATAATGGTTTTCTCATAGAATCCCTCCTAAGACATAGATTAATAAAAATATTAAACTATTCTAAATATTAAGGAAGGGAATTTGTAACTACTCCGAGGTAGGACAAATAAGCTATTTTTTCCATTTTTGTTTAACTAAGGATAAAAGACACGGGTAATAAAGCATGACTTGCAGCTTTATCGAAAAATAAGCACGAAAAAAGCCAGCCCATTAAAGGCTGGCTCATCCAAATTATTTTAAAACATCGTGGTCAACATAACGTTCACCATTTAACTCACTAATCACATTAATGGCAACTTTTGCGCCGTCTCCTGCTGTGATGATCGTGTGCACGCTTACCCCTGCAGCAGTGCCTGCTGCCCATATTCCATCAATATTCGTTTTTCCGGCTGCATCCACATCAAAAATCGTTTTAACTCTCGGTTCTGTACCATCTTTTGTTTTTAATCCTGCTTTTTCGGCAAGATCTGTTAAAAAGCCTGTTGCGAGAATCACATGCTTAGATTCATATGTCTGATTATCTGTTTGAACCGCGAATCCAGCCTCTGACTTTTCAATATTTTCAACGGATGCTTCAACAATTTCAGCACCGAATTTAGCAGCCTGCTTCTTCCCAACCTCGACTAAATCTGGACCTGAAATCTCAAGCACGCCATAATGGTTCTCTAACCATGCACGCTTCGTTACACTTTTATCATTATCAATGACTAATACCTTTTTTCCTGCTTTAGCAGCGAATAATGCCGCACTTCCTCCTGCTGGCCCTGCTCCAATTATTGTAATATCGTACATAACTTGTTTCCTCCTAAATATAATTTCATAATATTAGATTAACTAAATAAAGGCTCTTTGTAAAATAATGTGACTTATACAATTCAGCCCCATTCTTCTCTACTATTATGGACTTCATGAAGGGAAGAAAATTCTAGTCCTCGTCTTTAATATCTCGATCCTCTGGAATTGGTTCATTTTCCAATTCCTTGACTAAATATTTATATTTCTCCAGCTGTTCAAAATGTGTCTTAAACTGATCCCTATAGACCAATACCGCCCCTTCACTATCATGTAAGACTCGAACTTTTCCTTGTAAAATTAAGTTCTCCACATATGTTACTGAGACAGATAAATATTCTGCTGTTTCTTCAATGGTTAAATACAATATAATGTCACTCCAGTAATTTTTTTTGTCTTTTACTGTCTATCAAACTAGGATAAAATGTTTATGGACTGGAAATTTATTTTTCTAGTTATAACTATACCATTACGAACATAGGGAAATGGAATGATTATTTTCTCCATTCGGGTATGGAAAAGGAGTTACACGAATCAAATGAACAAAAAGAAACTCTTTATCCTATACATAATGATAAGTATTATTTGGATTTTTGGCACCAACTATCTTCTTAGTCAATTTCAGCCTTCTTCACTTATCAATACGATCGAAAGAATGAAGGAACTGCTTTATATACTTACAACCGGCTGGCTATTTTATTATTTTATGGAAAAGATGGAACGATCAAACAAACTTAAAGGAGAAGAAAGGCGATTATCAACCCTTATCAACTCAATGGTTGACTTCGTGAACTTCAAGGACGGGGAAGGGCGCTGGATCGAAGCCAATGAATTTGGCTTAAAATTATTTCAGCTTGAGGATGTAGATTACAAAGGAAAAAAGGACTCGGAACTAGCGGAATACACAGAGTTTTACCGGGACGCGTTAATCTACTGTGAGGTATCGGATGAAGAGGCTTGGAAGAATAAAGGGATTACACGTATTGAGGAAGTCATCCCTCTTCCGAATGGTCTGCAAAAAACGTTTGACACGATTAAAGTCCCTCTCTTTCATGAAGACGGAAGCCGCAGGGGGCTTGTCATTATTGGAAGAGATATAACAGAAAGAAAGATCGTTGAAAACCTGCTAAAAAGAAGCAGGCAAAAGTATAAATCCCTTTTTGAATATAATCCTGATATTGTTTTTATGCTCAATTTGAACGGGATCATAACAAATGTAAATCCGCAATTTAAAGCTGTTACTGGCTATGATGATCAAAGAATAATTGGCAAAAATATTAAAGACTCGCTGCCATTAGAAGGACAAAAGGCAATCCAAAAGGCGATTTCTAATATCCTAAAAGGAGAATGTGTTCAAAAGTATGAGCTTAAGCTGCCCCATAAGAACGGCGAAATCATCACATTGCAATGCACGAATCTTCCGATCATCGTAAATGGGACAATCGATGGGATTTTCGGTTACGGAAAGGATGTCACCCATATTAGGCAAACGGAGGAAAGACTAAGACGAACAGAAAAGCTGTCCGTTGTTGGTGAACTAGCTGCAAGTGTGGCACATGAAATTCGCAATCCGCTTACCTCGCTCATCGGATTTGTTCAACTGCTTCAGAAAGAGAACGAAAAAGATCATTTATATCATAAAATTATGCTAGACGAATTAAACCGAATTAATTATATAGCTGGGGAGCTGCTCCTGTTGGCTAAGCCCCAGCAGGTCCAGTTTACCCGTGCCGATATCCATCTCATTCTATTTGAGGTCATTTCATTGCTTCAATCTGATGCCAATTTATATAATGTCCAAATTGATTTTATTTCAGATATTCAAGAATATACGATAGACTGCGAACCAAATCAATTAAAGCAGCTTTTTATCAATATCATCAAGAATGCCATTGAGGCATCCCCAAGCAAAGGAAAAGTGGACGTCTATTTAAAACCGGAAGAGAATGGCGAAGTCCCCATTTTTGTGAAGGATCAGGGCTGTGGTATTTCTGAAAAACGGCTGGAAAAAATCGGCGAGCCGTTTTATTCTTCCAAAGAAAAAGGAACAGGATTAGGTCTGACTGTCAGCTACAAGATTGTGCAATCTCATAATGGTTCAATCGTATTCAATAGTAAAATAAATGAAGGAACAGAGGTCCTAATCAAATTACCAGTAACGAATGAAAAAAGTGTAGAACAAACAACTAATTAATAAAAGAAGATCTATTAATCAAGCGTTTGATTAGTAGATCTTCTTCCTTTTTAAAGGCTATATTTATCCTTTGATTTCAAGCAGTTTTTGTCTTAAGTCGCTTTCCATTGTTGCCAGCTCTTGCTCAGCTAGGCGGCGCTTCTGACGTCCTTCCTCCTGAATTCTTAAAGTCTCTTCCAGTGTAGAAATTAAATTTTCTTGAGTTTTCTTTAATGTTTCAATATCAACAATGCCACGTTCATTTTCTCTTGCAGTCTCAATGGTGTTCGTTTTTAACATTTCAGCGTTTTTCAACAAGAGCTCATTCGTTGTCTTAGACACTTGCTTTTGTGCCTCTACCGCATGGCGTTGCCTAATCAGCGTTAGGGCAATGGCTACTTGATTTTTCCACAACGGGATAGCAGTCATAATAGACGATTGGATCTTTTCAACAAGCGCCTGATTCGTATTTTGAATTAGACGGATTTGCGGAGCGCTCTGAATCGTAATTTCTCGGCTTAATTTCAAATCATAGAGTCGTTTATCTAGCCTGTCTGCGAACTGAATCATATCATTGACTTCTTGGAACTTCATTTGGTCGTTCGACTCTTCGGCTTTTTTCCTTAATGCTGGAATCGTTACATCATGCAATTCCTCGAGCTTAATTTCACCCGCTGCAATATAGACATTTAAGGCATGGAAATATTCTTTGTTATTCTCATAAAGCCTTTCAAGCATGACCACATCTGAAAGCAGGATATTTTTGCTGCGTTCAAGCTTTACGCTAATTCTGTCAATTTGTGCGCCAGTTTTCTGGTATCTGGACAAAGTCTCTTGTATCGAGCTTGAGATTCTGCCAAACATACGTGAAAGAAAGGATGATTTCTCCCCCTTCAAATCATCTGGATTCACTTCATTAAACTTCATCATTAATTCACTAATGATTTCCCCTACTTCCCCGATGTCCTTTTTTTGGACTTGTTCGAGCATCGAGTTGGAGAAGGACAATAGCTTTGACTGTGCAGGCGTCCCGTAAGAGATCATCGCCTGATGATTTGTCGGATCAATTTGCTTAGCAAGCTCGTATGCCATTTGTCTATTTTCTTCTGGAATCACGTCAATCAGCTTAACAGGTTTTTCTTTTATCGGTTCATTTTTGCTAGTCAGCTCAAGATTTTCCCCAAATGGATTAGATAGCAGATCATCCATTAAGTTTGTACTGCTTGTGTTTTTTAAAAGAGATGGATTGTGCTCACTCATTTTAATCTCCTGCTTTCATCGATAATTCGTGAATCCTTTATGGTTTTAATTGTATGCTTGGCGACATCAATTTCGAAGTTCAGCTGGTCAATATCATCTGAGATGACTTTATATAAATCCTCTTCTACCATAGCCGTCAACTGTTCAAGGGTACGGCGTGTTTCATAAAGTGACTGGTCGAGCTCATATGTTTTCTTGGGCTGAGCGGATAAAAACACATATTTCTCCGAAAGCTCAACGGCTGAATCTAAATGGGAAAAGTAAAATTGTTCCGCTTTGTAAAAACGTTTTGGCTCCTTTTTCGTTAGCCTGTATATTTTTCTCGTTGTTCGCATTAGTTCCATTCTTTGCTTCAAAGAAGGAATATGACGAATCGAGAAAAGCGCCTTATGCAAGCGGGAAATTTTTCGTTTGGAATCATCGATGTTTTTCTTAATAAATTGGTATTCCTTCCTTGTCAGATGATGGCGTTTTAAGAACCTTTGCTTTTGTATCATGCCTGTCATTAAATAAGCAAGAACTCCGGCCCCAAAGCCAATGGCACCTGAGAGCCAGAATGTTTGGTTAAAGGCAAAATAGCTTAGCAGCCATACACTGGACGATGTTGGAAGAGCAATTAACATTCGTAATAGAAATGCTAAAAATTGATTCATATTTAATCGACTCCTAAAATCAAATTCGCCTGGGCGAATTTGCGCCCAGATTTTTATCGAGCGAGCTCGATAATTTCCTCTAAAAAATCTGAGGCATCCGCCGGAGGCTTATCTTTATACAGCTTGGGCTTAACCCCCTACTGAATTGAATACCTGATTGCATTAATCTTATCACTTTAGAAGTGAAAGACTAATGCTGAATAAAGATAAAATTCTTAATATATATACGTATGAAGTAAATACAGGTTTCAGCTATAAAAAATTCCTTCTCTTCTATAAAGATACAGGAAAATTTCACTTTCATCTATAGACCTCAACCTTAAATTATTATAGGACTTGAGACGTAGCAAAACAAAATTAGCGAGCGAGAATTAATTTCGGAAACATATAAAAAAAACCATTCCCGGCCAGCGTTCTAGCCTGAATGGTTTCTGCACTGAAACTATTTTATTGAATGTTTAATCGCTTGCTCAAAGGCTGCAATAATATCTTCCGGATGTTCGATGCCAACAGAGATCCTTACGACCTCTCTTGTAATCCCTAACGCTTCGCTTGCTTCAGGTGGAAGAGCACGATGAGAAGTCAGTAAAGGATGCGAAACCGTTGTCTCAACTCCGGCAAGGGTTGGAACTAATTTTACCCATGAAAGGGATTTAAAGAATTGATTAACATCTATACTTTTTGAAAGCTCGATCGTAACCATTGCGCCATATCCTGTCTCTGCTTCATTAAAAGGATAATACACTTTAGAAACATTTGTATTCCCCTGTAGAGCCTCAGCTAGTTTTCTTCCATTAGTGGATTGGGTTCTCATGCGAAGGGCCAGAGTTTTAAGCCCACGGCATGTAAGCCAAGCTTCAAATGGGCTTACATTTGCACCGAGATTTACGACTTTCGCTTTCGCCTTTTCTACTAAATCTGCTCTTCCGACAACGACCCCAGCCGTAACGTCACTATGACCGCCAATATATTTCGTTGCACTATGAACGACTAAATCTGCGCCTAGCTTAAATGGGCTGCAATGTAAGGGAGTTGCAAATGTGTTGTCAACAAGCACAGCTAATTGATGCATTTTCGCAAAATGAACAACAGCTTCAATGTCCTCCACTCTTAAAAGGGGATTAGTGATCGATTCTGTATACAATAGCTTTGTGTTTGGCTGAATAGCCTGTTCCACATGCTGCAGATTGGAGAAGGACACAAATGTTGTTTCAATCCCCAGTTGACTTAATTCTTCTTTTAATAAGTGGAAGCTGCCCCCATAAACATCTTCCGCAGCAATGATATGATCACCGCTTTTTAGCACGGCAAGAACCGCTGCCAATATAGCTGAAAGCCCTGATGATGTGGCAACACCTGCAGGGGCGCCCTCGAGTGCTGCAACCGCCTGACCAAGTTCATCGGTATTTGGATTGCCAACACGAGAATATAAGTAATTCCCTTCCCCTTGGTAATACCCCTCCATGTCATCTAAATCTTCAAAAGTAAACGCAGAGGTTTGATAAATAGGTGTTACCTTGCTTTTTATCGGTTTCTTTGATTTTTCTACACTATGCAAAACTAATGTTTCAAATCTCTTTTCCAAAACAGGCACCTTCTTTGTAAATATAAATTATTTTAATAAAAGTTCGATTAATTGAATTTTATCAATATTTCACCTGAAATCCAATTAAAATTCTTATATGATTCATCAATTAACTAGGATTTATTTCTTTTTGACTAAAGACCGTTATTAGTGGGACCAAATATTAAACCCTCACTATAAAAGCTCTATGGCGCTTGTTTTCGTGTTGCTCTATCGAAAACGC
>NZ_JBALNX010000050.1:6504-49870 GCF_036962035.1 Bacillus sp. JJ1773 | reverse complement strand
ATGAATGATCTATGGCGCTTGTTTTCGTTGCTCTATCGAAAACGCTCACCATGAATGATCTATGGCGCTCGTTTTCGCGTTGCTCTACCTAAAACACTCACCATGAATGATCCATGGCTCTTGTTTTCGCGTTGCACTACCTAAAACACTCACCATGAACAAGCCTAGTCCATTGAATATCGATAAATCAAAAATCTTTCATTTGGATTATGTTTAGATTCCGGTAATAAGACCTCTCTCTTTAAATCGAAGGCAGTTTGATTTTCCAAAAAATAAGTATAATCCTCTGATGGATAATATAATATTAGCTCGATGTCACGTTTATATTTTTCCACAGACAACAAGATATTGTTGATAACCTTCATAAAGATTTGTATTGAAAACGGATTGAAAAAATAAAACCGATTGTCCGCAGGATCAATTTCGTATTCTTCAGCTAAACAGCAACGAAAGTGAATATCATCTTTTCTATTTTTAAATTTCTTTCCATACCTCTGAAGATTTTCAAGCGCTTCTGCATAATATCCTTCATTCATCTCCACCCCAACCGCTGTAGAATGGAATAAATAATTTGTAAAAAAGTTTAATCTACCTTTTCCACACCCAAAATCAACTAGCCTGTCACTGCTTTTCAGTTCATATTGGTTAAATAATAGGTCAAGTGCACTGTATGGAGTTGATTCATATCGATGGTAGTGAAAGGATTGATTGAAGCCCTTTTGATCCCCACTTGTCCTAATATTTAATAATCCGTCAAAATAACGTTCGTTCATAAATTAATCTCCATTCTAACAACATTACCTACTCACAGTAATTTACTTTTTATCCTTTTTTAGCTATAATTAAATAGTTATAAACTCCTACTTACAACTGCACTCTATAAAACTTCTAAGTAATTACCTTGGATTTCTATTTATAAACAATTACTTCATATACTCTCATTGCAACAGGAAAAGTATCCATCCAATGGCACTTACTACAAAAATCGCACCCTCTACATGCATGAATCAATTTCACCCTAATGATGACTAGTCAAAATGATCTATAAAACAATTTTCATTAAACGGAGTATACAATCATTCCTGCTATTTTATTTATCATATGATTCATTATAAAGTGAAACTTCAATCAGTGGGGGTTTTCCGACACACAGGACGTGCTAGCGTCGACAAAGACATTAGGACGTGGCGATCTTAGTCGGCCTTCATCCCCCACTGATTGTTAGTTGAACCAATCGGGCCTTTACGGGCTGTTGATCCCCCACTTAGAAATTTTTATTTTACGCAACTTCTTGAAGTGGGGGTCTTACAGCCCGTTAATCTGCGATAAAACAAAAGGGGATAGTGATATGGATTTTAAAAACATGACTGTAGGTGAACTAAAGGCAGATTTGATTAAAGATGCCAAAAAAGGATACCCTTTCTTACTCGCGGGAGCCTTCTATTGGTTAGTTATGGGAGGATTGGGCTTTTTCATAGAAAGCCAACAGCAGCTCGCTCTTTTCTACCTAATTGGTACATGTAGTATTTTCCCATTGGCTATTGCTATCGGCAAAATACGTAAGATCAATCTTTTAAGTAAAAATCCATTAGGGGCTTTAGGAGGAATTATAGGAGGCATTCAAGCATTTTACATACCAGTTTGGGTAATCATTTACATTGAACAATATGAATTAATCCCAATGGCTATAGGTATTTTAGGAGCCTCACACTTTCTGCCATATTTATGGATTTATCAAAGTAAAACGTACGGTATTTTTACCATTACAATGGCTGCAGTCTCTTTTATTTTCGGTTATGTCTTTATTAATCATGCATTTATGCTACTGCCATTTTTACTATGTATACTATATCTTCTATCCGTCATTGCCCTGTCGTTTGAGACAAAGGCATTTATCTCAATCGATGAAAGGAAGGGGATTGGAAAATAACGGTATATCTATATAAAACAAAAAGTGAAGCTGCATCTAATGGATATCAGCTTCACTTTTTCTATAAACTATTTTCCAATCAAACTATATACAGAAGCTCCAACTAAATCCCCAGCCTCCTTCAAACGCTCAACACTAATATATTCGATTTTATCTTGTGGTGTGTGGTAATAAGGCTCTAGGTTTGCAGTACCAGGCTCACGGCGAATGAAGTTAACAGCTGGAATCCCTGCATCGTGGAAGGATACGTGATCGGAAGCTCCGCGCTGATAGAGAACTAATTCAGACGGTGTTCCAATTCTTCCAGCTGTCGCCAGCGCTGTTTCCGTTACGATGTTTGCCTTGCCATCAACGGTATTCATATAGATGGCTGTTGCATTTTCCCAAGAGGTTCCGACCATATCCATGTTGAAGTTCGCAACGCTCCGCTCAACCTCATTCTGACTTAGCTGACTTACATAATAGGCGGATCCGACAAGGCCAATTTCCTCCGCGCCAACAAAAACAAACCTCAATTCTTTTTCAATCGGATAGCTTTTTAACACTCTTGCCAGCTCTAAAGCAGTAGCTGTACCAGACGCATTGTCACTGGCACCCGGTGCAAATGGAACACTATCAAAATGGGCAGACACGTGTACAATGTCGTGGTTTTTTCCTTTTTGAGGGGTTCTTGTCGCAATGATATTTTGTGATTTTGCATTGGCAATCCGCTTCACTTTTAATGTCACCGTTTTGTTTTGGGCAGCGATATCTTGAATTAATGCTTCGCCGCTTGCTTTTGAGATCCCTCCAACAGGAATTGTCGTATCTCCACCGATGGAAGGATTCAATGGTCCAGGGGAATCCACATTATTATAAATCAGCACTCCGATAGCTCCAGCAGCTATAGCGTTATCGATTTTTTCTTTAAATGTGATGTCGCCTCTTGAGATTAGAGCTATCTTTCCCACTGCCTCCTGTGTAAAATCGGTTAATTTCCCTAGCCCAGCATCGTAAAGACTTGCAGTGATCCCTGCTTCAGGAGTATCCGCTGAACCGGCAGGGATACTAACCATGACTTCATTTTGATCGCTAGTCTGTAAATGCCCTGTCATTTTATCAGGAATACTGAATTCTTGTGTCGTTACTTCATATCCGTAAGAAACCAAACGATCCTTAATAAACTTGGCGGCTCGCTGTTCACCTTCTGTACCCGTTACACGCGGGCCAATCGTTTCGGATAAATAATAGACATCTTCATACATACGCTCTGCACTAACTCTAGCAATGACCTTTTGATCAAATGCTTTTTCACTTGGATGAACAACGTGATTAGGTGCAGCCTCTGCTGTATTGGCGGAATTCATAGGAGCAAGATACAAACTTGAAGTGACTAAAAGAGTAGAAAGCAAAATAGAAGAGCCTTTTTTCAAAACAAATACCTCCTTGTGATATGATTTCACAAAAGGAATTCGCTTTTATTTCCTGCAAACCTTTTCAAAAACGAAAAACGAAACTTTCAACCTAGCAATATTTCAATTTATTAGGTCCTTAATAATGAATTATTTTAATAGGCATAAGTCTTAAGACCATGATTAATTTGAAGGGCTTCTTTGACTATTTTTCAACAAAAATAACCCAAAGCATATGCTCTGGGCTATTTCTTAAGCGATCTTCCTCTTTCATTCCTACTTCACTGTTTCTGGTACAGCTTGAACCTCGATCATCTCTTTGCGCCGCTGTTTCCTAGCCGCTCCAATACTCAGTGCCTTTACTGAAAATAAACGGTAAACGGCCGGTATAAGAAGTAATGTAATAAAAGTCGCGAACATTAAGCCGAAGATAATAACTGTGGCCATTGGCGCCTGATAATTACCCGATGTGCCTGAGGCAAGCGCTAATGGAAGCATTGCGCCAGCTGTTGTTAAGGTTGTCATGAATATTGGACGAATACGGTTTTTACCTGCTTCAAGAAGTGCGTCTTCAACAGAGAAGCCCTCTCTGCGAAGCTGTTTTGTACGATCAATTAACAGAATAGCGTTGTTTAAGACGATGCCAATTAACATGATGACACCCATTCCTGACATTAGATTTAGCTCCATCTGAGTGATAAATAAACCTAGAATGGCGCCTACAATCGTCATCGGAATCACTGACATGACAATGAGTGGGTGGCCTAAATGATTGAACTGAACCGCCATAACTAGATAGACCAGGAAAAGAGCAATTCCTATTACAAAGACCATTTCCATCATTAATTCCTGCTGTTGTTCCAGGTCCCCTGCAACTGATACTGATAAACCTGCTGGGGCCTTGAAATCTTCGATTAATTTCTGGATATCTCTATTGACCGCTCCAAGGTCCTTTCCTTCAATATCGGCAGAAATGGCGATAAACCGTTCCCCGTCTGAGTGGGAAATCTCATTTGGCGTATCCACGCTTTTCAATTCAATGAAAGCAGATAATTTTCTCTCCCCTTCTATGGTTGGTACCTTCATATCCAGCAAATCCTTTTTCGTTGCGGTCTTTTGATCCCATTTTACAAATAAAGGCATCTTCTCTTCGTTTATCGACATTTCACCAATAGGCATTTGTAAAAACGACTGCTCAATGAATTGTTTAATTTGAAGTTGGGAAAGTCCAGCCTTTTCAATTTCATCCGTTTTTAAAACAATGACTTCCTCTTGGGACATCCGCTCCATTGACGTTCTTACGCCAACAATGCCATCAATCCTTTGCAGCTCTTCCTTAAAGTCACCGGCTGTTTCTTGCAGCTGCCCAATGTCTTCTCCTTTTATTTTCACTTGAACAGGTGATCCACCGCCACTGGATAAGGCACTTTGAATACTTTCAATTGGATACGAATCCTGCATCTCCCGCAGTGTCTTCAAGATTTCTTCATTTACTTCCTTTTGTTCCTTTTTAATCTCATCGCCTTTTGTCATATTGATGATACTGTACAGCATTCCGCCATTATCAAGTACATAACTCGTATCTACATCCTCGATGGCACTCAGTTTTTCATTCATCGTTTGAACGATTTCGGCTTTTTCCTGATTTGTAATACCTGGTTCTAGATCAACCATTAGCTCCGAATATCGGTTAAACATATCAGGCATAATCGTCATTGGGATCTTTGTTACTAGTAATAATGACCCTGCAAACATTAGGAAAAAGAGAGTAATGACACCGAGACTGCGGCGCTTTTTCTTGATGGTCCAGGAAACAGCATGGCTATACCCCCGCATAAACATTCCTTCTTTAGCTGCTCCCTTTGTCTTTTTAAGCTTCATAAACTTATCGGATAATGAAGGAATTAATGTAAAGGCCACAATCATGGAGCTGATTAGTGTAATGGCAACAACTACTGAAAGCATGATCATAAATTGACCCATTTCGCCGCCGATCATTCCAATTGGAAGGAATACGACAATAGTCGTTAGAACCGATGCAATTACGGCCGAAGCGACTTCCTTTGTTCCCTCTAAAACCGCATCAAACTTGTTCAAACCTAGTTCTTTCTTTCGATAAATGGATTCTAGGATAACGATGGATGAATCAACCATCATCCCAATTCCCAATCCAAGTCCAATTAAGGTCAAAATATTAAAGCTATAGCCAAACATCCACATCGCTGCAAAGGTTAATAATACGGATGTTGGAATGGAAATACCGATAATGATAGTAGCCCTCAGATTTCTAAGGAAAATGAGAAGAATGACTGCAGAGATTAGCCCGCCAATAAGGATATTGTCTGTTACCCCATCAATCGATTCCTGTACATAGTCTGCCTGTGCAACCATTTCATTTAATTGAAAGCCTGTAACTAAACCTTCATCCCGAATTTTTTTAATTTCCGCCCGAACTGCTTTTGCCATCTCAATTTGCGTTACATCTGCTGCCCTGCCAACCTGGATAAAAATAAGATCCTTCGTTCCATCTTTCCATACAAATGATGAACTTTCCTTAGGCTGCAGGGAAATAGCTGCTACCTTGTTAAGCTCAATAAATCCTGATTGAGTAGGAACTTTTAATCCCTTTACATCAGCAATATTTTCTAATTTCGTATTCCATCGCAAAGAAGGTGAGTCCTTTTCATTATTAAGTACGCCCAAAGTAGCTTCATTATTGGACATCTGGATGGCACCAATTACCTGGCCTGCCTCTAACCCATGCATCAGCATTTCTGCACGATCAAATTCAATTGTCACTTCATGCTCCAACATTCCAGAAAGCATTACGTCACGTACCTCTGGAAGCTCTTCTAATCTAGGCTCCAATACGTTCTTTGCAAATCCTGTCATATCCCCCATGCTGCCGCCAGAAATATCCATGAAGAATTCATAGCTCTGACTTGCGCCGTACTGACCAGCATCCATTTCCTTAATTCCTGGATTTTCGGCCTTTGCAGCGTTAACAATTGACTCTACTTCCTTAAATACCTCTTCCCCTCGTCCCCGCTCAAAGGTCATCTGCAGGGAGCTCCTGCCTATCATAGTAGTCGATTGAATATCTTCGACACCGTCAATTCCTTTTATTTTATGCTCTAATGGGGTTGTGATTGTCCGTTCAACTTCAATTGCTGCCATTTCTCCCGCACCAACTTCAACATAGGCACCGTCCATACGGATGGCTGGCATTAATTCCTTATCTAATTCGAATAACGAGTAGCTTCCAATGGCTAAAACCATCACTGACAGTAAAGCAATTAACATTTTCCTTTGTACAATAAATTTCAATAATTTCAAGCCTGTTCTCCTCACTCTCTCCTTTACCTTATGGAGTTAAAATGGATTTGGAGATTTTAACACAATTAGGTAAAAGTTAACATTTTATTCTTTTACCATCTTACCTACATTTCCACCCTTTCATAACGAGCCTTAGACAGATATTTATCTAAGTCTACAGTCTTAGAGGGAGTAAACATTTAGTCTAATAATAAAAAAGAGAGCCTCTAAAAAGTCGAGTGCTCCCAGCAGAATGCTTGTCCTATTGAAAAATTTTCGTTAATTGTAGAAAATACACTTTTGGATATTGATCATTTAGATGGTTATATTCTTGAGGAACTTCAAATTCATGTAGGTAAATTATGAGGCTATCGATGCAGTTGTGCCTTCATCTTGACGATGTCTCTTTCGTTTTTAACAGCCTTTTCCCAGATTAGATCTTGGTCGGCTTGAATGACCATTAGCTTTTCCATTATTTCACTTCTCATCTGCTTTTGGTCCTCTTTAACCACACTTACTTCTTTTTTCAGATTATTCAATTCTTCTTCTACCTTATCCAAACTTTCTTCTACCTTACTCAATCGAGCTTCTACCATATCCAATCGACTGTTTGTACCGCCTACCATAGTGATTAACGTAGTAAGCATTTCCTCGATTTTATCAAGCCGGCTTTCATCCATTACATTCACCTCCATTTCAACATAGCTATATTATGTCATATTTTGATTTTTAATAGAAGCGATTTCAAAATGTAAAAAAAGGCCAAAGCACTCTTTCAAATAGGAACTTTGACCTTCTATATTCAGCTTATTTCCGCTCACTTCTATGAACCGCTCCGTCTTTAGGCCCTAGCCAAAAAGCTGCCACTATCGCCAAAGCTACAACAATAAATGGTGCATAAAAAATAAAAAAGTTCTCCATATTCACGAATCCTCCTTCATGACTCTTCCTCTAACATAATTTTTATCAAATAAAAACAGTCTTAATAGAAGCCATAAGGATGGAACGAGTAAACAAAGGCCAGCAATAAATGCAACTATTAGCGAAATCGCCATTGCTTCATTTGTAAAACTGTCATAAATAGTTAAGTGTGGATACAGAAGATATGGATAATGAGATATTCCGTATGCAAAAAAAGCCAAGGTAAATTGTCCTGCTAATAATCCGAAGGCAAGGCCATATTTCTTCCGCTTCCAAATTAGCCACACCGTTCCGATAAATAGGATAAATGACAGTCCAAGCAGCCACCAAACATCTAGCATTCGTGCATAATGCTCAGCATTATGGGCCCGCAGTTCTACAATAATTCCAGCTGCTGTAATCATTAATGGGGCTGCCCAGATTAATGCATACTTTCTTAATAACTCAGTTGCATTCTGATCCTGCGCTTTATTCGCATACCATGTTAAAAATACAGCAGATATATAAAGAACAGCTGCTAAACTAAGCACAACAATGCTCCATGTAAGGGGGCTAGTAAACAGCGCCCAGTAATCGAGCACAGGATGATCATTGACCATTGTAACGAAGCCGCCTTCTGAAATAGTTAGCACAATGGAAAGGGATGCTGGAATAAACAAGCCTGATAAGCCGTACATAAAGGTATATCCCCTATGGCCCCTTGACCCATATGTCTCAAAAGCATAATAGGATCCTCGAATCGCAATCAAAATAATGGAAATACTCGCTGGAACAAGTAGAATCGTGCCGTAGTAAAAAGCAGTTTTTGGAAAAAATCCAACCATACCAACAAAAAAGAAGACTAGAAACACATTTGTGACTTCCCAAACTGGCGATAAATATCGTTGAATGATATTTGTTAAAATATGCTTGCGCCCTGTATACAAGCTATATGCGTTAAATACACCAGCACCAAAGTCAATAGAAGCAACGAGCACATACCCAAACAGAAATAGCCAAAGAACAGAAATTCCAATTACCTCAAGTGTCACGAATGCTCACCGCCCATTTCTGTATGCCGATCTTCCAGCTCTTTTTCCACTGGATTTCTTCTAAACATTCTCGTTAACACAACAATGCTTCCAATCCCTAGAATCAGATATAAACCAGCGAATAACACAAGCATAAGGTCAATTTGACCACTAGTTGTCGCGGCGTCCTCTGTTCTCAAAATTCCTCGCAGGACCCATGGCTGTCTGCCTACCTCAGCAAACCACCATCCCGCTTCTATTGCAATAACAGAAAGCGGCCCTCCTGCCACAATAAAGCCTCGGATCCATGTCTTTCTTACAAAAGGCCAGTCCTTCCATGTTCCAATAACATATACAGCCGATAGTACCGTCAGCCATACTCCTATAGATACCATAATGTCAAATAAATAGTGAATATAAAGGGGAGGAATTTCGTCCTCTGGAAATTGATCTAATCCGATCACTTCCGCAGATAAACTACTATGTGCCAGAATACTTAATGCAAAGGGAATTTTAATGGCATACTTAACCTCTCCATCTTCTAGAACTCCGAATAAATATAGCGGCGCATTTTCTTCCGTTTCAAAATGCCATTCAGCTGCCGCTAATTTCTCCGGCTGGTACTCAGCTAAATATTTGCCTGAGAAATCACCAATAACTGCGGATGCAATGGAGAATATGAGGCTTAGCTTCATCGTTAAATAAAGCGCCTTTTTGTGATAGATATGGCTTGATCCTTTCAGTAGCCTGAATGCAGCTATCGCAGCTAGAACAAAAGCTGAAGTCATGTAAGCAGTTGCCAAAACGTGAGCAACCTTTGTTGGCATTGCAGGATTAAACATCGCAATAAGCGGGTTAATATTGATCAGTTGACCACCAACGATGTCAAACCCTTGCGGAGCATTCATAAACGCATTCACAATCGTGATAAAAACAGCTGAAAAGGACGCTCCGACAGCAACCGGTATTAATAACAGCAAATGCTTCTTCTGATTCTCAAATCGATCCCAAGTATACAAATAGATCCCTAAAAAGATGGCCTCAAAGAAAAACGCAAATGTTTCCATAAATAGTGGCAGAGCAATCACATTTCCTGCTAACACCATAAAGTTTGGCCATAAAAGCGAAAGCTGCAAGCCAATCGCAGTTCCAGTTACAACTCCAACAGCAACAGTAATGACAAACCCTCTAGCCCACCTTCTTGCCAGTAAAATATAATGTTCATCATTTTTCTTAATACCAATCCACTGGGCAATCATAATCATGAGCGGAATCCCTACACCGATTGTGGCGTAAATAATATGAAACGATAATGTCAGCTCTGTAAGTACCCGGCTAAAAAATACAGCCTCCTCTTTTCCCATTTCCTAATCGCCTCCTTAACTGCCAAATACTCTTCCTAATAGTGATAGCAGCATAATCCCAGCAGCTGAAAAAACTACCCACATCAATATTTTTTCTTGCTTTTTATACATGATCACCACTCCTTACCCTTCTCTTGCATGCAGACCCCTCTGCAAACTCGACAATTTTCCAATGCATTCATAATATAAATGTGAAACACGATAACATTTATGGAATAATTGCTCCTACCATAAGATTCCCCTTCATAGCCATGTATAAAACAATTGAATGAAAAATAAATAAGCCCCCACTGTTTGTGGAGGCTTCCATGTTACTGTTATTTCCTTTTTCGCCAGTAGTATGCACCTAATTGAGCAAAAACTCCTAACCCAATTCCCATAAACACCCACATAAATAAAGAGATAAGTCCCGCTAAATCTCCCCATCCAGAAGAGTCACTAAAGAAAAGGCGATACATTTCAATAAATCCAATGATGAGACCAGCCAGAAAGAAGATAAGTGCTATTTTGAAACCAAAGCGCACTAATAATAATGCGACCAGTCCAACCGCCAACGAAAACCCTAAATAAGCAGCCAGGTTTTTAACATTTAATTCGGAATCTAAAACCTGGCTAACCCCTACTATATGTAAAATAAAAGAAATAACTGACACCAATAATCCAATCTTCCAGTAATATTCTTTTTGAGCCTTGAACATTTGAATCTCCCCATCACTTATCATTGTTATTCTTATTTTACCATCAATTATCAAACAAAACAGGCCTGCCCCTTAAGAGACAGACCTTTCCATTCAAAACGTGAATGAACCCGTATTATTTTTTGTTTTTCTTCTTCGTCATTCTTCCTAATAAGAATGCTCCCGCTGCTACACCAAGTACAGTGTTCGTTTTCTTGTTAAATACTTGTTTCGCAACTAGGTTTAGGTTTTGTGGTCTTTCCGCAAGGCGGCGCATAAAGTATCCATACCAGTCATTGCCGAATGGCACATACGTACAGAAGTTATATCCCTCTTTTGCCAGTTGTAATTGCATATCTTTTCTAAAGCCATATAGCATTTGGAATTCATATTTATCATTTGGAATATCATTCTTTTTAACGAATTCCTTCACATGATTAATAATATTATGGTCATGTGTGGCAATGGATGTAAATTTTCCATTTAATAAATGATATTCGATCAGCTTAATAAAGTTTTTATCGATGTCTCCTTTATCTTGGTAGGCAACTTGCTCAGACTCTTTATAAGCGCCTTTTACGATACGAAGACGGTAGTTTTTGTACTTTTGGATATCTTCTTCTGCACGGAAGAAATAAGCTTGGATAACCGTTCCAATATTATTATATTCCTTGGAAAGTTCGTCCAATATGTCAAACGATGGCTGAAGATGTCCATAATCCTCCATATCAAAGTTGATATGCATATCATACTTACTTGCTAAGTCGACAATTTCTCTTAAATTATTTAAGCAAAAGTTATAATCAATATCTAAGCCTAATTGTGTAGGCTTTAATGAAATATGAGCATCTACTTGATTTTCATGTATCGCTTCAATTACCTTTAGAATTTGTTCCTTCGCTTCTGTTGCTTCTTCCTCTTTAAATACAAATTCACCTAAGTTATCTACCGTACACGAGATTCCGTGTGCATTGAGTTCTTTAATACTTTTGATCGTTTCTTCTATATTTGTTCCCGCTACAACAGTTTGCGCACCCAATTTTAAACCATACTTTTTTGCAGCACTATTAAGAAACTGGTTTTGAGAAAGGCTCATGAAGATATCTTTTAACATAGTGATTACTCCTCATTGTTATTTTTATAAAATAATTATATCATATCTTGTCGAAAATAATATTCACAAATCTAATTGAAACTTTTAAGTTTTTTCTCTTTTTCGAAGCTTAAACCTATTGTCAAGCAGATGACTAAGAAGATGATTTTAGTATGCCCTTTTTCGCATTTCTAACTTCATTCTCACACATCCCTTTTAGACCTATTTCACAAATAGGCCAGTTTCCTTCATAAGCATGCGGAAACTGACCCTCATGACCATATATTATTTTTCCGTTATGAATAAAGCATCTTGTTCGAAAATATTCTTATAATGCTCTAGACATTTTGACTGAAAAAATATAAAATTTGAAATTAAAATGCGAACATTTACAATAGTATTATAGCTAATTTTCAATTATTTCATTTTATGATAGAAAAGGTGAAGCACATGGAATATTCAAATCGCTTAAAAAAACTGCCTGTCCAATTTTTTGCTACCTTAGTTGAAAAGGTTAGTAAAGCTATAGCAGAAGGCCGGGACATTATTAATTTAGGACAGGGAAATCCCGATCAGCCAACACCCCCTCATATTGTAAAGGCACTGCAATCAGCAGCTGAGGATCCAAAAACGCATAAATATTCTCCGTTTCGCGGAATTCAAGAATTAAAAAATGCTGCCGCTGAATTTTATTTGAAACAATACGGTGTTGAAATTGACCCATCGACTGAAGTGGCGATCCTTTTTGGAACGAAGACAGGATTAGTCGAGTTGCCTATGTGTTTATTAAATGAAGGCGATTTAATGCTGCTTCCTGATCCGGGCTATCCTGATTATTTATCAGGCGTTGTCCTGGCTAATGTTCAATATGAGACTTTTCCTTTAAAAGCAAAAAATAAATTTCTGCCTGATTTTAACGCGATCCCGATTCAGCAAAGGGAAGCGGCCAAGCTCATGTATTTGAACTACCCTAATAATCCAACAGGAGCGACTGCTGACCGTTCCTTTTTTGAAGAAACCGTTGCATTTGCAAAAGAACATCATATTACTATTCTGCACGATTTTGCCTATGGCGCGATTGGCTTTGACGGCAAAAAACCAACTAGTTTCCTAGAAGTAGAAGGAGCTAAAGAAATTGGTGTAGAAATGTATACATTGTCCAAAACGTATAATATGGCAGGCTGGCGTGTTGGTTTCGCAGTTGGCAATCCGAAAATTATTGAAGCTCTTAATCTGATACAAGATCATTTATACTGCAGTCTTTTTCCAGCGGTACAAATGGCAGCTGCTGCAGCCTTAACAGAGGATCAAAGCTGTGTGGATGAACTGGTTTCACGCTATGAAAGCCGCCGTAACGTACTAATAGAGGAATGCAGAAAAATCGGCTGGAAAGCAGAAGCACCGAGCGGTTCCTTCTTTGCGTGGCTCCCTGTCCCAGCTGGATTTACAAGTGAATCGTTCGCCGATTATTTGCTTGAAAAGGCAGATGTGGCCGTTGCCGCTGGAAAAGGCTTTGGCGAATACGGAGAGGGCTATGTCCGGGTTGGGCTATTAGTAGACGAAGAGGTGCTTGTAGAGGCTGTAGAGCGGATTGGGAAGCTGAACCTTTTCTAATTAGGAATTTATTAAATAAAAAGCGTTTGAAAAGAACTCGTATGAAAGCGGGTTCTTTTTTTAATTATTATTCTAATATAATAGTAAAATTCTACTATACTTTTATAAGAATTGTGATAAAATTTAGCTAAAATACACCAAAATACTCTTAAAATTCTAATATTTCTACAAAAGGATTGGAGATGAATTTGTACAAAATTATTATTGAACGAGAAGACGATGTGTATGTGGCAAGCTCAATAGGAAAAAAGGTTGCAAAGGAGCTAGGCTTAAGTTGCAGCCAACAAACCAAAGTGGTTGTTTCTATCATGGAGCTAACTCGTAACATCGTCTTCTATGCTGGTAAAGGCGAGCTTCACATAAGGCCACTTCCTCACTGTATAGAAATCATAGCAATCGATAAAGGCCCAGGAATTAAGAACTTGGAGCAAATATTGACTCAGACTTATTCCTCAAAAACGGGTTTAGGCTTGGGGGTAACTGGAGTAAGGCGTCTTATGGATGAATTTGAAATTACCAGCAATATAAATCACGGAACTAAAGTCCGAGCTGTAAAGTGGCTCAGTAATGGGGGTACCAAATATTGAATAAATCGCCTGCCTCTAATGAAGCCTTATATGGATTGATAGAATTGACACCTGATGGGACAATCCAAAAAATGAACACCGTGGGAAAAAGACTACTAATTTCAGAGGACAGCAGCTCCAATTACCTTTTTCACCGAATAAAAAATAACGAACTTAAGGCAAAGCTGCATGAATGTTTTATGGGGAAATTAAATGAATTTATTCTGATTATCGATACACAGCCGCATTTTTTTCTATTTCATCGAACATGTAAAGATGAAAAATTAGAAAAGATTCATATATTTATCTTTAATGTTAATCAGCTTCAAAGCATGCATGAACATAACAATTGGAATAATCACCTGTTATCCTCCATCGGGGAAATGGCAGCGGGAATTGCCCATGAAGTACGAAATCCCTTGACTGCCGTGAAAGGCTTTCTTCAGCTAATGGAGCAAAATTATAATCAAGAATATACTCAAATTGCGCAAAGTGAATTAGACCGTGCGATTCAAACCTTAAATGATTTAATGAGTGTATCAAAGCCTGAGTTTTTCCAGGAACAGCATACAACCTTTAATCTATGCTCTGTGATTGACGCGATATTGCTTTTATTTCAAAACCAGCTTTATCATATCCATTTAATAAGGAAATTCAACCACGATCAAGCCATGGTAACCGGCAGGAAGGATCAGATTAAGAAAGCGCTTTTCAACTTAATTAAAAATGCCATCGAAGCGATGAATGAAGGCGGCACGTTACTGATTGAGCAATACGAAGATGCTCTCGGAGTCCATCTAAGCATCTCTGATACAGGCATCGGCATCCCAAAGGACAAGCTTCGTCTGCTTGGCACTCCTTTTTTTACATTAAAACAGGATGGCAAAGGCATGGGTCTTGCCCAAGTATTTAATGCCATCCAAAGCAATAATGGCAGCATTCGTGTCAATAGCGAAACAGGACAAGGAACCACCTTCTTTCTTACATTTGCTAAAGCAAATCACCCATCCAATACATTTATAGGGGGCCATCCCATGATCAATTCGGTGCATTCAAAGGAAGAATTAGCACAATTTCTAAGAGACAATTTAGACTTTTATACGAAAGAATGGATTCAATATTTACAGAAAAATAAAAGCTATCTAACTTCTTTTATGAAAGAAAATCATCTTCTTGATGAGTATGAAGCGGAAGGAAATCCAATTATCAAGGTCGTGACAGAAAATATCCTTGAATTGAAAACGGAAGAAATTATGGAGAGGGCGAAGGAAAGAGGCGGCCAAAGTGCAAGAACTGACTTCCCAATCCATTTATCCTTGGAGCTATTTCAGTCCGCGCGAGGAATAATTTGGAATGCTATTAAGGTATTTTATCTTGAATCCAAGCATTCCCTAAGCATGGAAGAATTCTTCGCCCTAGAGCGATATGTTAATGACATTATTGATCTATACATAGATTCCCATACAGCTTATTATGTGAGCTATAAAGATGAATTATTAAAGATTCATCGTGAAACTGTCGATGAATTGTCTGTTCCGATCATCCCACTTGCCGAGAGGGTCTGTATTCTTCCTGTAGTGGGAAATGTCGATACGTATCGGGCAAAGAAAATTCGTGAAAAAACACTCATAAAGGTAAAGGAATTAAAAGCGGAGCAATTAATTATTGATCTTTCAGGTGTTCCTTATATCGATACATCGGTTGTTAACCACCTATTTAAGATTGTGAAAGGCATTAAACTACTAGGCTGCTCTACGATCTTAACTGGAATCAGCCCTGATACTGCAGACACAATGATTGAACTCGGAATTGAAATTGACAATGGCGTAAAAACGATGTCAGATCTTCAGCAGGCTTTACAGGAAATACGACAATTTGCCATAGGAAAATAAAAAATATGCACGAGCCCTAGTTAAGTGGGCTTCGTGCATTTTTTATTAATTCTCAGCTAATTTTGTTATTTTTGTACCTTCTGTTTTACTTTCCATTGGATCTTCCGCTTGTTTCGCTCGTTTAATAAAGAAGGCAAGTATAAGGGATACCGCAGCAATAAAGGTTGCGACAAAGAATGCATCATTAATCCCCTCAAGCATAGCCATCATCTCAATTTGCTGTTTCATGGCTGCCATTGCTGCTTCTGTAGGCGCTTGCCCAGCAGCATTTTTCATTGCTTCCGCAGCTAAGTTAGCTGCATGTGTTTCCGTACGATTGGACATGAGTGTAACAAGTATTGCCGTTCCAATCGCTCCGGAAATTTGATTTAGTGTATTATTCATCGCTGTACCGTGCGGATAAAAGCGTGCAGGAAGTTGATTTAAACCATTTGTTGATACAGGCATCATAACCATAGACATTCCTAGCATCCGTACAGTGTATAGCACCATTAAATGGCCATAAGTTGTATCCAGTGTTAATTTACTTAAATAATAAGTTGTTATCGTAGTAATGGCTAGGCCGATTATCGCTAGTATTCGTCCACCAATCTTATCAAATAATTTTCCTGTTATTGGAGACATAATCGCCATAACAATGGCTCCAGGCAGCATGAGTATGCCAGCATCCATGGGAGAAATGCCACGAAGATTTTGCACATAAATCGGAAGTAATAACATTCCCGAAAATAAAGCCATATTTAAAACCATCGATATAGACGCAGATAATGCAAACATCGGAAACTTAAATACTCCGAAATTAAGCATCGGGCGTTCCATCTTCGATTGGCGCAAAATAAACCATATTAATGAAATAACGCCAAGAATCAACGTGATATATACCAAGGGACTATCCCATCCCTTAGTACCAGCAGAGCTAAATCCATAAAGCATCCCGCCAAAGCCTACGCTGGATAATATAACGGAAAGGAAATCTAGGCGGATATCCACTTTATCTTTTTTATCCTTAAGCATGAAGAACCCAAGCAGTAATACAATGACAGAAATTGGTGTGATAAAATGAAATAGCATTCTCCAGTCATATTGTTCAATAATCCAGCCTGATAATGTCGGACCGATTGCTGGTGCTGCCATCATAATTAACCCGAAGAACCCCATAGCCGTTCCTCTTTTTTCAATTGGGAATGAGACTAACATAACATTCATTAATAACGGCATCATAATGGCCGAACCAGAAGCTTGAAACATTCTTCCTGCTAATAACAATGGAAAGGCATGTGCAAAGCCAGCTAGAACAGTTCCGATTGTAAATAAACCAATAGCCGCTATAAATAAATAACGAACAGAATATTTCTGAATTAAAAAGGCGGTTGTTGGAATTAACACACCATTTACAAGCATAAAACCAGTTGTCAGCCACTGTACGGTCGCTGGGCCAACATTTAGATCCTCCATAATAGAAGGAAGCGCGATATTTAATAATGTATTATTCAAAAAGGTAATAAAAGCCCCAATCATGAGAATCGCAAGAATCCCATATGGTGCACCGTTTGACTTTTTAGTGGCTTCACCCATTATTTCTCCTCCTATACCTTAAGTACATTAATTTGTACTCGTGTTACACAGAACAATATCATATACCATGTGTTCAATTTTTGCAACAAAAAAATTCCATTGTTAAACGGGTTTGTCTAAACATTAAAATTAATGTACTATGAATTTTATACAGGGAGTCCAATTCATATAAAAGGTGATATTATGAACGAAAGAAAGAAACATGTTATTAAAATGGCCCATCAATTATTTATTGAAAAAGGGTTCCAGGCAACATCGATTCAAGATATTTTAACTTATAGCGGTATCTCTAAAGGGACATTTTATAATTACTTTTCGTCAAAAAGTGAATTATTAATCGCCCTCTTTAGGACCATATACAAACAACTGGAAAAAGAGCGAAATGATTTGCTTATTGGTCAGGACCCTTCGAATATTGAGATATTCATTAAACAACTAGAATTGCAATTGGAGACCAACCGGGCAAACAAACTCATTTCCCTTTTTGAAGAAGTCATTTTTTCGAATGATGAAGAGCTTAAACAATATATTAAACGAGGTCACCTGCGAATACTCCAGTGGAAGTATCACCGTTTTATCGATATATTTGGGGAAGACAAGGAACCGTATTTATTGGACTGTGCCGTTATGTTTATGGGGATTCTGCACAATAATCTTAAATACAATAATTTGGCACACGGATCAAATGCGAGCCTTAGCAAAATTGTCCGATATTGTGTTAGTAGAATAGTGAAGATTGTGGATGAGGTGGCTGAAGCTGAGGATCAGCTGCTTAAGCCAGAGCTATTGGAAAACTGGCTGCCGAACTGTAAGGGAAACGATCATGCCTTCAAAAACAGTTTATACCATTCGATTTTAGAATTAAAAAAGGCATTAATCCATCATGAAGAGAAGTCCAAATACATCGAATTACTGGATTTTATTCAAGAAGAAATCGTAGATTCCAAAAAGCCCCGTAAGTTTCTAATTGAGTTAACGATCCAAACTTTAAAACAAGAAAAAGTATTGTTTGCACATAAAGAACTTCTTCAAATAGAACAATTAATTTCTGCCTACTTCACTCAAATAGAGGAAATAGACTAAGATTTATTGCTAATCGATTGAAAAAATGAAAAGGTGCCAGCCTCTATCCCATTCGTTGGATAGAACTGGCACCTTTTGTTATGATGACTCAAAGGTTTAATAAGAAGGATACCCCATAAACTTAAAATCTTTCCCAATCGGAGTCACGGTTACATCTGATAATTCGATAGCATCGCTCATCATCTCGATTCCTGTCCCCTCCAAAAAGGTAGGTGCATGCTTTCCGCCTACTAATTTAGGAGCGATATAGAGGACGACTTTATCGATTAATTTATTTTCTAAAAAGGAAGCATTGATCGTTCCGCCGCCTTCAATTAATACGGATGAAACAAGCTTATCCCCCAATATTTCTACTACTTTATTCAGGTCAACAGTCTTCGAACCAGTCGTAACGAATACGGGAATCCCTAAGTCCTCTAGTGTTTTCCGCTTGTCTTTATCGTAGTTTTCACTAGTAAAAATCCATGTTTCCGCTTTCTTGTCTGTAATTACCTTGGATTCCAAAGGGATTTTCAAAGAAGAATCCAAAATAATCCGGATCGGATGGCGTCCATTCGGAATTCTTGAAGTCAGTTCTGGATCATCATGAATAACGGTATTGACCCCAACGAGAATGCCCATATTTTCACTCCTAAGCTGATGGACATCGTGTCTCGCATCTTCGGAGGTGATCCATTTGCTGCTGGAAGTATGGGTTGCGATTTTCCCATCTAGGGTGATTCCTGATTTCAAAGTGATAAACGGCTTTTTCTCTACAATGAACTTATTAAAAACTTCATTCATCTTTCGAGCTTCAGCTTCACAAATCCCCGTGATGACCTCAATGCCGGCATCTTCGAGAATTTTCACCCCATTTCCTGATACAACCGGATTCGGGTCGAGCGTTGCAATTACTACATGTTTAATACCAGCCTTCACAATGGCTTCTGCACAGGGGCCTGTTCTTCCATAATGGGAGCAAGGCTCAAGCGTCACATAGATGGTTCCGCCTCTTGCTTGCTCTCCAGCCATTCGAATGGCATGGATTTCCGCATGCGGCTCACCCGCTTTTAAATGGGCTCCAATCCCTACAACACGGTTATCGTTTACAATGACCGCACCAACCAATGGATTTGGATCAGTCTGGCCTTTCATCGCTTGTGCATTTTTCAAGGCTAATTCCATATAAAATTCATGATTCGTCATTCGGACAGTCCCTTCCTTCTTGCAGCAATTTTTCGGGTGTTGTCTATTCACCTGAATAATCTGTTTCGACAGATTTCAACGCGGGGCAGTCACCGAGATTCAGACGCTGCTTTGCACCTGAATCCAGTTGTTACATAACTCGAGGCTTAGCCGGCAACGTACCTTCCACTTCCATATGCCCGGATTTCTTTATTTTTGTCCGCAAATACTGTTCATTGTATTCGGAGATATCTCCCCATAATGGTGTTCTCCCTGAGACAGGCAACCCTGAAGCTCTTAATGCTTCAAGTTTTTTAGGATTATTCGTTATAAGCGTTACTGGTTTCGTTCTTAGAGCTTTAAGTACTTGAATAGCATCATCGTAGTTTCTTGTGTCATCAGCAAAGCCAAGAGCTTCATTGGCTTCCACTGTATCGTGTCCATTTTCTTGAAGGATATAAGCCATGGCCTTACTAAATAATCCAATTCCCCGGCCTTCATGGTTTGCCAAATAAAATAAGGCTCCCACACCATGCTCCGCGATCATTTTCATCGACTGCTTTAACTGAAACCCGCAATCGCATCGCTTGCTTCCAAAAATATCTCCTGTATGACAGATGGAGTGCATTCTTATCAAAGCCTCCTCCTCATACTCAAAGTCACCATAAACAAGAACACTTGATTGTTGATATTCTGCTAGGTTCGCAGATGATAATTTAGAAATTACCTGTTGATAATCTTCCATTACTTCATCGCTTTTTAGCCAGCTGTACCATTTAAAAACAATTGTTTCCCCATTTAAATTGACCGGTAGGCGGATCGGTCCCACTAAGTAAATCGCACCTTCACCTGATTTTATGATTTGGATTTTATCCTCTAAAACCGAAAGTCTATTCGAATTCAGCTTAATTTCTCCCATCATGATTTCCCCCCATACCTTTTTTCAACTTCATACCGTCATCAAGCCAAGGCTGGGACGGTAAAATTATCTTTATAGGATGCTTCTTTTATTAACTGCTGCTCTTGCAGCTGTACGATCTCATTCCGGCGGTCATTTTCATATTTTTTTAATTGAGACGCACTCGTATCATTGGTGGCAAGTGCTTCCATGATCACTTCCGATAAAACACTCGCATCAACTAAGGCACAATTAATGCCAAATGCTCCCGTTGGACTCATCGTATGGGCAGAATCCCCCATAATGACGAGGCCATCCTTTACCCATGTTGGACAATGGCAGCTTTGAACTTTTAATAAAATAAAATCATTCCATGATTGAATGTGCTGCTGAACCGTTTCCGTCAAGTCTGGAAAAGCATCGGTCACTTGCTTGATAAACGGTTCAAACGACTGCTTTTTCAAGTAAGGATACGAACCCTCTTCTATATTCCAGCCGATTTGTATAAATCCGCCTGCCTGGGTAAATAAAGCTAGCTGACTTTCCCCAACCAATGTCTGTTTAATCGTTGGCTCCCATCCTGCCGGGCTTGGTATTTTGGCCCAAAGAAGGTCATAACCATGTTTGATCGTCTGAAACGGCATTTCCGCCAATTTTCTTACTGTAGAAAACCGCCCATCCGCACCTACAACGATGGAGCTATTAATGGTCACTTCCTGATCGTCTTTTCTTGCTTTCACTCCAGTAATATGGCCATCTTCATCTTTGATTAATTCTGTAACCTTCGTGCCCATCATGAGCTTGTAATTTGGATACGGTTCGGATTCTCCGATCAACACGCTTAATAAATTTCGCTGCGGGACATGGATTCCTACATGTTGATCTCCTTCAGCAGGTGTTACCGTCTTAATCACTTGCCCATGATGCCAATATTCGATTCGTTCCATTAAAAGTAAACCTTCATTTTCGACCTTTTCATATAGGCCATATTTTTTTAAGATGGCTTCTCCATCCTTATTTAAATGTTCGCCACGGAATTCTTTATCAATCCCGTCATGACGCTCGACAACAATCGTTGATATATTATTCTTCGCTAGCAAATAGCCTAATAAAGCGCCGCCAGGGCCAGCACCAACAATGCAAACATCCGCTTCAAGATTCATGCTAACCCCCCATTCTTCAAAATAAATCCTCATCTGTAATCCATTTATTTGGTATAATGATCTTATATTCAATTTCAATTAGTTAGTTACTTTATGTAAGTAATTATATTTTTAAAAGGTACTTGTGTCAAGTGTATTTATGATGTATGGTAATTATATTGATGATTGTAAAATGGTATTTTATAAATAGAGGGGTGATGGATGATGAATAAATCTCTACTTTGTCCTCGATTCGAGAATGCTATGAATATTTTGAGTCAGCGCTGGACTGGCCTCGTGATTTACCAGCTACTGTCAGGTACAAAACGTTTCTGTACGTTAGAATCCTCAATTGGCATTAGCGGAAGAGTCCTTTCAGAACGACTAAAGGATCTTGAAAACCAAGGAATCGTCAAACGTGAAGTCTTCCCGGAAACACCAGTCCGAATTGAGTATTCCTTGACTGAAAAAGGTCTAGCCTTGGAGCCAATTATGAGAGAAATAGAAGAGTGGTCAAAATTGTGGGTAGAAGTGGAATCTGAAGAATAAAGCCCATTCACATGCACACATACGACTAAATCAACAACAAGCTTTCATAGAAAAGAATTTTTTTATTGAAGTAAAAAACAGGCGTTCACAAAGTTGAAACTTTATGAACGCCTTTCTTTTATTGAGCATCTGTGTACCATTGGATCCCTGCTTGCACCAGGATCGGTCCACTAAAATTATTTCAATGTCCGTTTTAGGAATTCTCTAGTACGCTCTTGTGTTGGTTGATTAAAGATTTGCTCTGGCGTTCCTTCCTCGGCAATAACCCCTTTGTCCATAAATACAACACGGTCTGAAACTTCCCGTGCAAATTCCATTTCATGCGTAACAATTAACATAGTAAGACCTGTTTCAGCAAGCTCCTTCATAACTTTAAGAACCTCTCCAACCATCTCAGGATCAAGGGCTGAAGTCGGTTCATCAAATAACATAACATCCGGCTCCATGGAAAGGGCTCTGGCGATCGCCACACGCTGTTTTTGCCCGCCTGATAGCTGCTTAGACTTTGCATTTACATATTGGTCCATGCCTACAACCTTTAAATATTTCATGGCGATTTTTTCCGCTTCTTCTTTTGAGCGTTTTAATACCTTCACCTGGCCAACAACACAATTGCTGAGGACAGTGTGATTATTAAATAGGTTAAATTGCTGGAACACCATTCCAAGCTTTGTACGGTAAGCATGAATATCATGTTTATCATCTAATATATTTTCACCATGATAAATGATTTGACCGCCGCTCGGCTTTTCTAAAAGGTTTATACAACGAAGAAGTGTTGATTTACCGGAACCGGAGGAACCAATAATACAAACAACTTCCCCTTTATTTACGGAAAAATCGATATCTTTTAATACTTCATGAGATCCAAAGGATTTGCTTAAATGCTGTACTTCAATAACTTTTTCCAAAAGTGCTCCTCCTTCGTTTTTGTCTAGCTCCAGCGCCTAGCCCCTCGAGTCACAAGCCAATCCGACAAGAAGGTTAAAGTACAACCTTCCTGCCGGCTTGTCTTGTGCTTGTCGGGGCTGAACAAGGCGCTTGCACTTTTCTTATTAATTAGCTTTTGTTTCAATCATACTGTAATTTTCCGGTCCGTCTAATTTTCTTTCCCAGTAGCGTAAAATGAGTGTTACCGTAAAAGTCATGACGAAATACAGAACACACGCAACAAAGAATGGTTCAAAATATTTAAAGCTGATTCCAGCCACAGTTTTTGTTTGGAAATACAATTCCGTTACGCCAATAACGTTCAGTACGGACGTATCTTTAATATTAATGATAAATTGATTGCCGGTAGCCGGTAAGATATTTCGAATAACTTGCGGCAGTACGACATTAAGCATCGTTTGCACATGATTCATCCCAACCGCTTGAGCAGCTTCAAACTGTCCTCGATCGATAGAAATAACACCACCACGAACAATTTCCGCCATATAGGCTCCCGTATTGATTGATACGATTACGATTGCTGCAACTGTTACATTCATATCTATCCCAAATGCTAAAGCAGAACCATAAAAAATAACCATGGCCTGTACAATCATCGGTGTTCCTCGGAAAAATTCTATATACATAGAAAGAATGGCATTTACCACTTTTAAGAATATTCTTTTGAATTTATTTTCAGGCACAGGAATTGTACGTATGACCCCTGCCAATAAACCTATAATTCCGCCAATGACCGTACCAATAATGGAAACAAAGAGTGTCATCCCTGCTCCACGAAGGAACATCGGCCAGTTGTTTGAAATCATTGTTAAAATCCACTCTAAGCTCATAGTTTACCCCCTTAAATCTAAATACCGGCTGCAATTGGATGCAGCCGGTATTCACTTCTATATTATTCTGCTGCTGGTTGATTTTTGATCGCAGTATCCATAATATTTTGGCGCTCTTCTTCAGAGATGCCTGCTAAAACTTCATTTATTTTCGCTGTTAATTCGCTGCCTTTTTTAAGACCAACTGCTACAGCTGTATCTGCCTCATCTGCCTTAAATCCATCTGTAAATTCCACCATTGCAAAGTTAGCATTAGCTGAAGAAGCACTGATTCCTTCAGGACGTTCTGATACATATCCATCAATGATTCCTGACTCTAAAGCGACACGCATCGCAGGAAAATTGTCCATAGCCGGCTTTTTCTGTACGCCTTCAATTTGATCAATTACAGCGTAGTGAGACGTATTTAACTGGCCAGTAATCTTTGCACCTTTGAAATCTTTAATAGAAGTTGCCCCTTCGAAAGGCCCACCCTTTTTAACAACCATAATAAAATGTGATGTATAGTAGTTTTCTGAGAAATCAATTGTTTGTTTACGTTCTTCTGTCGGGGACATCCCAGCAATAATCGCATCTAGTTTGCCTGATTGTAAGGCTGGTACAAGGCCGTCCCATTCCGTTTTCACAATGACTAATTCTTTTCCTAAGCCTTCAGCAATCTTTTTGGCAATTTCAACATCGTATCCGCCTGCATACTCAGCATTGCCATCGATTTTCACTCCGCCATTGGCATCATCCATTTGAGTCCAGTTGAAAGGAGCATACCCAGCTTCCATACCGACCTTAAAGGTTTCCTTTGAGCCATTGCCTGCGCTGCCTGACTCTTTTGTTTTTTCACTATCGCCGCTCGTACCGCATCCTGCTAAAAGCAAAATCATAGATAAAGACATTACAAAAAATAATGATAATTTTTTCCTCATGATCATACTCCCCTTTGCTATAATAGTTTAGTATATTTTTTCACTTAACTACGTATGACTGCCACATCTTAATAATGGCAATATTCCATTTATTTTGGAAATTCACAAAATAAAAAGAGACCTAAGATTCACTCAGGTCTCGTTACATACATATCCCTAAAGTCCTCTTCTTTTCCCTTGATGAGATAGCACCCCTCAATAAACCGGGAAGTTTATTGAGACAGTCCTGCAGCTCTTAACTGCAGACCCAACCAGTAATACTGAGAATATTACAAGCTTCGGCGATATTTCCTTCTCTCTAGCATCATTGCTTCTCAAGCTCCACTAAAGACTGTTAAACATCGCGCCTCTACCTCACTCTAGTAAAAGTGAGGTCTTATTAAATTGTTACATGTAGTCTACAATAAACGATAAAATATGTCAAGTTGCCTAGATTCACATGGAAGGAAAACCCAATGTTTGTTATACGATCTCATAATAATCCTGTGAGTGATAGGCTCTAAACCCGCATGATTCATACAATCGCAGTGCATGTGCGTTTTTCGCTTCTACCTCTAGGAAAATAGGAAAACCTGCTTTATGTTCCTTTATGACAATATTTGTTAAGGCTTTTCGCCCAATACCATTTCCTTGAAACTCTGGAAGAACGGCAAATCCATAAATCCCAGCTTCACCATCAAGATGAGAAACTCGAATTTTTCCTACTGCCTTTCCGTTAAACAAAATGATTAAATATTGATCATCATCAAATCTTTGAGTATTGAAGGCTCTGGCTTCCTCTTCTTCAAACCCGAAGCATTGAACCTCTAATTGAACTTCTAGTTCAAAATCGTCAGGAGCAGATAGTTTAAGAGTCACATCCTCGGATATGTTCAGCTCTGTTTCTTCCCACTTCATTTGATATTCTGAAAGAGAATATTTACATGGGATGGTTTCTAGAAATCCTTTTGCAGACTTTGAATTAGTAGGAGCATTCAAAAGAACCTTTCGATAGCCTTTTTCTTTTACTTCATGAAGGGCTTCATGATAAAGCCCAGTAAAGATTCCTTTTCGGCGGAAATCTGGATGAACCATTCCACATATTTCAACCTTATTTCCAAAGCCATATAGTCCGATAAAACCTACTAATTTTTCATCCTCGTAATAGAAAAAGTCCTCTTTATCTTTTCCTGTCCGAGTTTTCAGCATATCCCAATTTAGCTTTAATTCAAATGATTCTGAAGCCTCGCATGCTTGCTGAAGTTCTTTAATGTCAGTTAATTGTTTACTAGTTAACACACAGGTTCCTCCCCAAAAAATTCGTGTCTCTTACAAACATGTTATATTCACTTTGAAACATGCACTGTAAAGTCTGCTAGCAGTCTTGCACCGAATCCCGTTGCGGTTTTCGGATAGTAACCGGTTTCTTCACTTTCCATCACGCCTGCCATATCCACATGAAGCCATTTGCATGATTCAGGCACAAAACGGCGGAGGAATAAACCTGCTGTTATGGACCCAGCCTCCCCTTTAGAAGATATATTGCTAAAATCAGCATAATCGCTTTTTAAATAGCTGTCGTATTCATCAACTAATGGCATCGGCCAAACGAAGTCGCCATTTTCTTTGCCCAGCAGCCTCATTTCATTAGAAAGCTGCTCATCTCCAAAGACCCCTGCTATTTTTGTCCCAAGTGCGTTCACAATAGCCCCTGTTAAGGTTGCGATATTTACAACATGGTCAGCTCCCCATTCACCTGCGCGAATGAGACCGTCAGCTAAGATGAGGCGTCCTTCTGCATCCGTGTTCCCTACTTGAACCGTATGACCGTTTTTATAACGGATAATTTCCCCAGGAAGCACGGACGTATTATCCGGTGAATTTTCAACGATTGGAATCAATGCCACCACATTGACCTTGGCCTTTGATGCTGCTAATAGCTTCACGGCTCCTGCAACAGCAGCGGCACCACCCATGTCCATTCTCATATCACTTAAATCTCTGCCACTCTTCAGGCTAATTCCCCCTGTATCAAACGTAACTCCCTTTCCAACAAGAGCGACAAGCGGCTTTGACTCATCCCCCTTATATACGAGCTCTACAAAGGAGGGCTTGTATTTACTTCCTCGTCCAACGGTTAAAACGCCGTTCATTTCCATTTCCTCAAGTTTTTCTTTATTGAATACATTCAACTGAACAACCGTTTCAGCAAACTCATCCTGTAAGATCAAAGGAAATGTTTCCGGGTTCAACACATTTGGAACCTCATTCATTAAATCACGAGAAAAGTTTGTTGCCGCCGCACGAATTTTTCCTGTTTCCATAAATGGCTCTAGTTCTGCTGCTCCATCTATTACTAATTCAGTTTGGAATCGATCTTCCTTAGACTTGTATATAACAAATTTATATGCTCCTAAATGCCAGCCTTCCACAAAGGCAGTGATTAACTCATCTAGCTGCAGGCCAGGCAATGACTCTTTCATTGAATTTGCTTGAATAACTGCCTTTAATACTTGGCGGCTGCCTAGTTCACGTGCAATAGCTCCTGCAACCATCCGAATTTTTTCAAGAGACTGCTTCTCTCGCTCAATTTCTTTTATAACAACTGTCAACTCTTCCCCAAGAAACAATGCTGTGAATGCAGCCTTACTATTTTCAACATAGTGCTTAATTTGACCATTTTCTTGAATGCGCGCATCATTGGAAAATAAAATGCTAGCTTGTAATGACATGGTTAGTTTCTCCCCTTTTCTTAAATCTCCTTACTTTATTTCGTTATTCGAAAGGAAAATTCCTTTGTTTTAATAACCCATTTTATTTAATCTGATGATTTCCTATTCGATTTTTCGACAGATTTCGATTGGACTGACGAGCCATAAATTTACAAGGGAATATAATCCGCATTTACACTAATTTTACAAAGCCTTATCATTCTTTTAAGATAGACCATTTATAATGAAGGTAGATTTCACGACAAATTTCTACAAAAGGTGGCCTATGAAAAATAACCGATTGACCCATATTATTAATTTCCTTGCCTTTTTAAATGCTAAGAAGGGAAGTCTTTATCAAGAATATAGAAAGAGTATAGAGCTTCATGAGCTCATGCAAAAAGGGAAGGTTGATACGGTTTTTCAGCCTATTCTCTGCCTGAAGGAAGGTACGACATTAGGATTTGAGATTTTAAATCGTCCTCAACCGACAAAATTGTTTCCGACAACCGAAAAGTTTTATGAATATGTCGGCAAAAGCAATGATGTTTTTATGATAGAACGGTTTCTCCGGAACCTTTCTCTTGAACGATTCTCGGATCAGGTCAAGGGGTTTCAACCCACTTCGACCCCACTCGTATTTCTCAATATCCAGCCACAAGTATTAGCTGATCCCGCCTATCGAAGTGGAATAACGCTGGAATTATTGGAAAGATATAATCTTTGCCCTGAGCAAATCGTTTTAGAGCTTACCGAAAAAGAGGCAGTAACCAACTATAGCCAGTTCGAACGAATCATAGACCATTATCGGCAACAGGGGTTTCGTATTGCAGTTGACGATGCTGGAACCGGCTATAATAGCTTACAAACCCTCATTTACATAAAACCCGAATTTATTAAAGTGGATAAATCCCTTATTCGTAAAATTGATGAGCATCCCGAGAAGCAACATTTAGTAGAGCTCCTTCTTGATTTTGCTTTACAGTCAAATACTCAAATCGTTGCAGAAGGAATAGAATCACTTTCGGAGCTAAACTACTTACGAAAAGTAGGCGTCCATATGGGGCAGGGTTTTGCTCTCGGGAAACCAAATCCCGAATTAATAAATGGAAAATTACCACACTCCAATCCTATTTTACGAACTCAATTCGGCTAGACTGATATACAAACGTGTTAATGTAAAACTTAAAGCCATGTAGTTTATCAAAACTACATGGCTTTTCTACCACTATTGAGGCAAAACTTCTTCACTGACATCCTCTAACGATAGAAATGAACTTTCTTTAATCGCTTTACATCTGCTTTTTAATCTAGCAGCCACTTTACTTATTTCCTCTACTGATGTAAATACACAGTTTTTATTTTGTACAATCGCTATGGATATCGTTACTAACGGAATATATTCAATCTGCCCCTGTCTTGTTCTTGCTTGAATTCTCCCACTTTTCCATTCATCTTCAGAGTAATAACGCTTCGTAGCATACTGGAAGAGTGAAATAATTTGTCGTGATAACGGCTCATGGTTGAAATGAGGGATAACGGCAATAAAATCATCGCCGCCAATATGTCCAACAAAGGAGGGAGCGTTCTCCTCGACGTCAATTACCTTCTTAATAATCTTGGCAGTCTCATTAATTAATTCATCGCCCTTACTAAATCCAAATGTATCATTGAAGGATTTGAACAAATCAATATCTATGTAAAACACACTAAATCTTTTATATGACAACACTTCGTTCAGTGTTTCTTCGATTACATTATTTCCAGGAAGTCCGCTGAGAGGATTTGAAAAACGGGCAATATTTATTTGAATCTCTGATAATTTAATAATTAATTCTCTAATACTTACAATTCCATGGATACGGTCATGCTTCGTGATAATGACATAATCATAAAGATGCTCCTGCATTCTGCCCATCGCTAGCGCACTGACCTCAGTAATGGGGACTGAATATTCAACCATTAGGAACTCTTGGTCCATCACGAGTTCAATCGTCCGCTTCATAAAAAGGTCAAATCCGTATTTTGTTGATAGTTTTTGAAAAAAGTGAGTTCTCATTACTAACCCAATTGGCCGTTCTTCTTTACACACGACAATCCCTTCCAAGGATGGGTCTTCAGTAAATATTGAATAAACAACCTCACATAAGGTTGAAGGTGTTACAATGACATTGTCTTTTGATATTTCTCCAATTTCGATGTGCACATACTCACCCCCATTTTCCAATAATTAATCACATTTAACTATAATTTACTGTAGGAATGTTAATTGTTCGTAAAATACATGTTAATTTTTAGATTATTTTATGAATTTTTACCTATTACCAAATGATCACTATCAAAATGTAAATTTTTAAGTCTTTTTACGCGATTTCCATGTCTAACGTATAGAAAAGAAAAAGGGGAGGATCTTCTTGGAAGTAATTAAACTTCTACAGAAAGCAAAAAAGGGAGATGACGAAGCATTTTACGAGCTTATGCAAATTCATAAAGTTCGTCTGTTAAAAGTTGCCTACTCCTATTTGCGTAATGAAGCGGATGCACTGGAAGCATTGCAGGAGGTAACTTTTCGTGCCTATCGTTCTATTAAAAAAGTAAAAGAACCGGAATATTTCTCCACATGGCTCATTCGAATTATGCTGAATTACTGCCATGATCAAAGCCGAAGGAAAAAGAGAATAGCCGATACGGACCTGTTAGATAGCCTTGCGGAAACAATTGATCACAGCCAATCTATAGAAATCCAAGAAGCCCTGCAGAAAATCGACTCTCGCTGCCGTGAAGTGATTATTCTCAAGTATTACCACGATCTTCGGATAAAAGATATTGCTGAAATTCTGGAACATCCAGAAAGCACGATAAAAACATGGTTATACAAAGGACTCAAAGCGCTGAGAAATCAAATGGAGGATAGGAGTGGGCTGAATGTTTGAAAAAGAAGAAAAAGAATTGGAGAAATCAAGAGATTTTTATAATGAGATTGTTTTTTCTGATGATCGGGCTAATGCCGCAATCTTAGAAGGCATGAAACGCGGAAAAGAATTAAAGATAAAAAAGAGAAAATTAATCCCGTTGAAAATTCTTTTAACGGCAAGCATTATCATTATTTCCTTTTTCACAACAGTGAATGTTTCAGAAACAATGGCTACTTATATGAAAAATATTCCGGGAATGGACAAGGTTATAGAATTTGTCCGCTATGACAAAGGGCTGTTGGCAGCGGCAGAAAATGATTACATACAAAAAGTGAATGCTAATGTCGAACATGCGGGTATACAACTAACAATAGATTCTGTTATCCATGATGAAAAAAGTTTAACTTTGTTTTATAACTATCATGCTGAAAATGAAGATCTTCATGTCATAGGTGATTTTAAACTCTTAAATCAAAAAGGCGAAGAACTTTCTACTCAAAAACACGGGGAAGTTTGGTCAATAGATAAAAATAAGCTATTAGAATTAAGATTCACTCTTAATGAGCAAAAACAGCTTCCGAAGGATCTAATTTTTTCATTTCAATTTAGTATTGATGGGCAAGTCCAGAAAGATGTTTGGGAAATTCCGCTGCATTTAGACGAAAGCAAGTTTGCAGAAAAGAAAGTGTTTAAGCTGAATGAAACAGTAGTAATTGAAGGACAGGAGATCACAATTAAAGAGGTCGTAGTATACCCTTCGCAAACAGATGTACATGTATCATTTAATTCACAAAATAGTAAACAAATTTTTGGCTTTAATGATCTTCGGCTAGTAGACGAAACGGGAGAGGTTTGGGATGCAAGAGTTAAAGGTAATTATCCTATTAATGATGACGAATACATCATACATTTGCAAAGTAACTACTTCTCCAATCCGAAAAAATTAAAGTTGCAATTTAGTTCTCTTCGGGCACTTAACAAGGATGAACTATGGCTCGAAATCGATCCAGCAAACAAAGAAATCCTTAAGGCACCTAAAGACGGGAAATTTACAGAGATCGAAGCGTGGGGAGATATAATTCAATTAAAGTTAGAAACCAAAGATGACTTCAATGACAATTTAATATTCGAAAACACTATCGATAAGAATGGTAATATTATTGGTGGAAGCGGAGGAATAACAGTAGGATCTGATAAAAATTTTACTATATATCAAATTCCTTACCCTTCTGAAAATGCACCAAATGGACCAATTAAATTAAAACTGCTAGACTATCCGTCAACCATTGAAAAGGAAGTGAATATAAAAATCAAATAACAAAAAGGGCTCCCCAAAGTCAGGATAACTGACTTTGGGAAGATTCTCTCATTTTTATACAAAAGTACTAAAAAATCATATGACAAAAATAGCCTCGAAATATGAACTTAATTCTATTTATTCACAATGATAAACCTAACGTAAAATCGATTTTGTCGGCATATTGAGGAAAATCAATTAGAGGATTTCTGTTCTTTTGAATATTGAAGATCTCTTTGTTGCGATGTTTTTCATAAATGGATATTTTATATTCACGATGCCATTTTAGCAGCATCTCAATGTCCTTACTGCTATATCGGCTAATTTCTCCTGGATATCTTAACAAAAAATACAATGTCGACCTGGCAGCCTCACCTTTTCCACTTTCAGGTTCAAACTTACCCTCTTGATATTTCCCGCACTGTGCTCTGATCGCTTCCGTTTCCATTTGAGGAGAATAGTCCACAAAATCAAAATAAGGATGATTGGACCTTAATGAATTGCAATCTATTTCACACGTAAAAAGATGATGTAAATCTCCTCTCATCGGATTATCCTTATCAAACCATGACTGAGGAACGACATGTTCACAATTATACATATTTTCACTTTCAATGGACGCCATCGCCATCTGTATTTCATATTCGGTTTTCGAGCCACTTTTTTGTAACTTGGCATAGGCTTCTATTCTTTTTCTTTCTGCTTCATAATCATCTTTTATGACTTGTTCAGGATCTCTTTCTTTTCCGGAATAGATGCTCTTCAACTTCCCGTCTATATGGAGGTCAATTCTTGAATAGAGATAATTCCGGGTTTTAGAGTTATAAGGGAGCTGATTTCCATGTGTACTCGTAATTAACTGATTAAGTTTCTTATATAACTCTTTTTTGTCCACTTCATTAAAATCAATTTGATGATAATAATCTTTGATTGCCATTTGATCCTGTTCTTCATCATAATACTCTTTTCCATTTTTAAACCTCTTTTTGTTAAGCTCCAGCTCCAACAATGTAGCATTAAAATCTGCATTTTTATGTGATTCTATATTTTTCATGTTCAATATTTTGTTCCTCCTTTCTAATTTTATTCCTGCTTAAATTCTCTCAAGCTAGCAGTAATTGATTATTCCACTCTCACACAATTATATAACCTAAATATTAATTTAATTTTTCATTTATATTAAATTTCCCAGTATTTGTATCAATTTCTGCATTACAATACCTTCACCTTGGCTGATATCATCCCATATGGCAGGTGTCTAAACCGTATTAACTCCTCTGGCATTTCATTTATGTTTTCTACAGCACCACCTGGACCAATTAAATTAATACTACTAGACTATCCGGCAACCATTGAAAAAGAATTGACTATTAAAATGAAATAAAAGAAATACGATTCTCTGATTAGGGAATCGCATTTTTTTATCTAAGCTTCACATATTGATTCGCTTTTTCAACTCTTGGTGAAATTTTATCGGATCGTCCAAGCGGATAGCTACCCTTGTATATGTTTTTTCCAATCCAAAGAAAAGAGTCGCACGGCATGGGTTCTTTAATTCTAGAATCATATGAGGATGAACCTCTTCAAAATCCCTTGCAATAAAATCAAGCGTGGTTTTACTATTTATTTTTTGATCTAATACTTGTTGGTCCGTTGTAATAGCAGCAATATCTTCGAGTGAAACGACCATTTTCTTTGCTGAGCCAAGGGATAAGTATATGTTATTGTCTGTTAACTTGACTGGGTTTAGGCGGACAGCCTGAATATCACCAAGAAAAAATATAACGGAATATACATTTAAGATCAGAAGAACAATCGACAAAACGATGGACTTATCGTGGAGCCACCAATGAAGCCCCAGTGTTTCAATTACAATCGCATGAATCAACATAATATGAAATGCCAGTAAACTAGATTTTGTGTGCAGAGTGAAAAATCCCTTTCCTTTCGGGGGACTTTTCCTCCATGACGCAAAGGCATAGTAAAAAATAAGAAATTCAGAGGAAAAAACTTTTACAATGGGATGATTTCGTACTTTTTCCCTTACGGCAGCTGGAAAGGAAAATAATAATGTTTCATCACTGCTGCGCACTTTTTGAATGATGGCAGGCATATATCGAACTAGCAAGAAAAGCACTGACAACTCTATCAAAATCAATAGTCCCTCAACCCCAAAACCAATATAGGAGATCCAGATAAATGGTTCAAAATATTTCATGGGTATTAAGAATTTTGCTAGTATTAGCCCACCTGCCATTAAAATAATAAAACGCTTAACGAAAGAGCCCTTTTTCTTATTTATGGCTAATACTAATAATGGTGAAATAATTGCTAAATCAAGCAGAGACCCAAGAACAACCCATTTCGTTTCATCCGTTAGAACCAATGGTGAAAGGGGCGTTCGATACAATATGAAATTTGAACTAAGTATCAATATCAACAACAGCATCCATACATAGCTTTTCCTAAGAATCTGCTTAACTAGCATAAAATCACCTTTTTTTACTTTAATTGTAACTTATGCGAGGTGATTCAAGCACCTATTTTTTGGCATTTTTCTAAATCCCTTGGGATCCTCCGCGAATATGATGGTTCTTAGACTTCATCTTATCGTTGAACATCCACTTTATTTAAAAACTTAATTATACATTCATTCACTTCTTCTGCTTTCTCAATAGAAAGGGCATGCCCAGCATTTGAAATAACTTTATATTCAATATGAGGGATTAACTGCTGCGCATTTTTTAACATTTCCTGATAATTATAGATGACTTCCTTATCCCCAACCATAATCAATGACGGCATACTAATTTTCTTAAAATCATCATTGCTGAAAACAGAGGGAACAATTGTTTTTGTAAGTTTATAATGTTTTAAGCCTAAGTAAAACTGGTCAAATAAACCCGGCTCCACCTGATTCCCTTTGGCAACAAACCAGCTGCAGAATGAGTTAATTACAAAAGATCGTTTAGGAATAATCATGATACTGAATAGCCTTAAAAAGAATTGTTTATAAAAAGGAATAAATGAAGCCGCTGGAGCTAACAGGATAAGCTTATTCACTTTTTCAGGATAAAGAATCGAGAAATTAATGGCCTGCCAGCCGCCAGCTGAGTGCCCGCATATTGCTGCTTGCTCTATTCCTAATTCGTGAAGAACGTCTGAAAGCCATTGGGCACAGTCCCTTTTTTCCTTATAAGGCTTTGCTACTACACTTAAATTAAAATCTGCCAAAATGTCGATCGCATATGTTCGGTAATATTGGCTAAGCTCTTGGATATTGGGATACCACATAGTCGCTCCAAAGCCAAAGCCATGCAAGAGAATTAATGGTGGAGCATCCTTAGGGCCTGTTGCAATAATATGTGTTTCACCGAAACGTGTTGAAACGTAAAAACTCTCGTAATCTACCTTCCATAATGAAAGATTGGCATCATACACTTGTTTAAACTTTCCGGCACCCTCCATACTTCTAAATGCCAAGGAATAATTGGACAACCTAAACTCCTCCTATTAATTCAATTTTATTTGATTTCTATACATGTTCCTTGACCGCTTTAATAACATCTAACGGTGTTTCAAAAGGAACAAAGTGGCCAATGTTATTTAGAATGGTAATGGTTGCATCAGAAAAGTAGTCAGGGATTCTGTCCGCCCATTCGTACCGGATAACAGGGTCAGCGTTCCCCCACAAAATGGTTGTCTTATGGCTGATCTTTTCTATGATTTGTGAGGACAAGGCACTTGATGTCTTTGCCCCTGACCTTGCCCTGTAATAAGCAATGCTTGCTTTAAACGCACCCGGCTTTAAAAATTCTTCTATTATATAGTGGAGTTCTTTTTCCCTAAGCTTTTCACGTTTACCAATCCAATGATTATAAAAATACGTAAGATACACTCTTAATGAAGCATCGTTCATACCAATAATCTCTTCAGCAATAGGAAGGTTATGAAAATGCTGATACCAAAACTCACTTTGAATGTTTGGATCAAACCTTCTTTCTCCTATCCCGCCATAAGGAGGATTTAATAGTACAAAAGATTTAACTCTCTTTGGAAACTTTTTCGCAAGTGTTTGGGCAATGGTTGCACCAATATCGTGAGCAACGACCACTACTTTATCCAAAGAAAGACTATGAATTAATCCAATAAGATCGTCTACATGATTTTCAGGAGTATAAGCGACAACAGGTAATTCATCTGGTTTCCCCGACTTCCCGAATCCCCTTAGATCAGGAGCGATCACATCGCAGGATTTTGATAACTCTGGCAATACATGGCGCCAATCATACCAAAAACCTGGCCAGCCATGCAAAAACAGAACAGGCTCTCCAGCCCCCATCCTCACATAATGAATATGGACTCCTGTTTTGCCTATATGATATGAATGATTCCAGCTCCTATCGTGAGGTGATAAATCTAAGTATTCATTCATCATAAAAATCCCCTCTTCGTCTACGACTTTGCCAGCGCAGCATTATTTAAGTTCTCAACCGCATACTACCGATTTGAATAAATTTAGTCGTCATGAAATGATGTGATATGCCTTTATGATAATGAGGATTGAAACAAAAAAGGTTACAAATCGGTAACAGTAAAAGATGAACTTTTGCTAACAATTTTTAGCCTCTACGATTGTATCTATAAACGTCCCATCAATCCCTTATTAAATATTGGTTGAATTAACTGTATAAATTTCTTAAATATACTATATCAGGCTTACACTGAAGTCCTCTTCCGAATTAAGGCTGAATATTCCTACATCAATAGTCGTAAAAAGTGCCTGCCCCCGCGTATTAAGTATTCATATGGCGGGGGCAAGCACTTCAATTATTTTTATTTAGGAGCTAAGGAAGCTGACAAACAATCTTGCCATTTATTTAATAAGACAAGATTGTTTAACTTATTGGCATTCCGGAACTTATGCTAACAATCCTGCATTTTCCTTTCACTAACCCAAGTTTCATTCTGATGAAGACTACATATACTGCAATAAAATTATTTTTTTCAAAAGGATGATTTAATAAGATGGCATCCATTTTCGGACAAATTCAAGTAGACAAAGTGACAGGAGGCATAGTAAATTTTGGTAATACGAAGTCTATTTCACCTATATCTGCTTTAAAAGATCCGACTGGGAGTGGATCAAATAATGCTGGAGGCTGGATCAGTACATCAACTGGTATTTCAGTCACAAATTTTTTTGACCCTGATGTCAGTGATCAAAAATTAGATAAGGACCTTGAAAACGAGGACTTGATTAAATAATATATTAACGAATTTGTTTTGGCTTTTTTATCATTATTCTTCCACATTTGTGGTACCCACTTACTTATTCTTTCATATCATGCAAAAAAGGATATCTGAAGAGGGTGATTCAAATTGGGAAGTATTTAGATTTTTTGTCTAAATTCGGTGTTGGCGGTGCGCACCCCGGGGGGATTCAATTAACAAAGGAAATATTCATGCTAGAGGAACTTAACAACACTTCTCACATATTAGATGTTGGATGTGGTACTGGCCAAACAGCTGCCTACCTTGCTTCTAAATACGGTGTAAAAGTAACGGGAATAGATATTAATCCAATCATGGTAAAAAAGGCAAAAATAAGAATGAAAAAACACCAATTGCCTGTAGAAATTATTCAAGGTTCAATAGAGAAATGTCCATTAAAGAGTAATCATTTTGATTTTATTATTTCCGAATCTGTTCTTGCTTTTGTAAATAAACCTAGATCACTTAAGGAAATATTTCGTTTATTAAAGAATGAGGGGCGGTTCATTGCAAATGAGCTTACCATTAACCATCCGCTCAACATAAATGAAAAAGAGGAAATTAAACAATTTTATGGATTTGATCACATCCTTTCGGAGAAGGACTGGATTACTTTAATGAAATATACAGGATTCAAAAACATAAAAATATCCAGGAATCAACATTCGATCCTTCAAGACAATCCGGATGTTGAATTTCAGTACTCAAATTATATTGATCCTGAACTCCAGTCGGTCTTCCTTCAGCATTTTAATCTAATGGCAAAGTATCATGGCACTCTAGACTACAGAATATATTCATGCACAAAATAAGGGCGCTGTAATTTAGAAAAGGCTTGCTGTACATTTGTACCGCAAGCCTTTTCATTGAGTTGAGGTTTAGATAAAGAACGGGAAAAACGGACCAAATCCTCTTATTCCAAAGAAAGGGAAGCCAAATAGGCCAAAGGGTCCGAAAAATAAACGACTTTCATCATCCATATGAACATTCATGGTCATATGGGTGGACTGATGTGCTCTGGGCATGATCAGATACATTTTGTCATGATCATAGCTGTGAAGTAACCCCTGAAAAACAGAGCCATCGTTTAATTCTACTTGAATAAATTGATACAAATGTTTTTTACACTTTTCATGATGATGATGATGATGGTGATGGTGATGATCGGTATCCCTAAGCGGATGAACAAGATATTGCAAGACAATCTACCGCCTCTTTTTCAATACAGTAATAAAATATTCTTAAATTGGGTTTTGTGTTACCCAATTTAACCATTATAGAGGAGGCATATTTATAGAAAAGTCAAGAACATTGTTCAACCGATCACTACCAGATAAGTGTTTAAAGTCGAACTCTTTTTAAATAACAAAGGGGTGGATCTCATGTCTATTCAGATTGTAAACAGAGAACCACCCCAAGCTTTTTATCAATACAAAAAATTTGAGCTTAACTTCAAGTGTGAATAGATCGGTGCTTTAGGCATTTTTTCTTAATTCCACTTCTAAATTTTGTTGTTCAGTAAATAACTGATCCATTACTTGATTAGATTTGATCCTCTTAACAAAAATCGGATTTAATATAACAAGGGCTAGGACGTTTGCCAGCAATCCCCAAAAGCCTTCATAAATACCGAATGTCATTCCTGTTCCAGACACCGTAAACGTTACAGCTAGTCCAACAATTAATCCAATAGTAGTAGCCTCTTTTGTTTGCTTTTTCCAGAACAAGCTAAAGACAATCGCTGGAAAGATTTGCACCATTCCGGATACTCCCATAAGCTGAAGGGATACAAGTGCTGTCGGGAAAAGCATTCCAAAGATTAAAGCTAGGCCAATGACGACAAATACCATTGAGCGAGTAATCATCGTTAATTTTGCAGGTGAAACCTTTGGATTAATAAAATCTCGATAAATATTATTGGCAAAAAGATTTGAAGCACCAATCGCCATGATTGAACAAGGAATAAGTGATGCTAGTGCAATAGTAGCATAGGCTAGTCCTTGAACAACTCCACCGTAAGAAACTTGTATTAAATTTAGCAGCGCAAAACGCGGGTCGCTGCCTTCTGGCAATACATGAAATGCAGCAAATCCTAGGAAAACAACAAGAATCAACACAATATTGTAAAGTGGTAAATAGATTGCATTTTTCCGAAGGGCATCAGTACTTTTAGCCGTAAATACCCCAGTTATACCGTGAGCCCACATAAATAATGCCAATCCAGATACTAATGAAGCTGTGAGAAACCAAGGAATCCCTCTTGGCCCTGTTGTAGGGATGGTTAACAATTCAGGGGTCTCAGTCACAATTTTATCCATCATGGATCCCCACCCTCCAAAGTGGATGATCGGAATAGTCACAACGAGGAATAACATGATGACCCAGATTAAAATGTCTTTAATAATAGCTGTATAGGTTGGTCCTTTTATTCCGCTAAAGAATGTATAAAGGGCAACTAAAAAGAATGATAGAATAACAACCACATTAATATTAATAAACCCTGTACCTGCTACTTTCAGTGTATCTTGAATACCAGCTAGCTGCAGATCAATATAAGGAATAAGCATTAACACTCCAACTATGGCTATTAGAAAGGATAAAAACTTACTATCAAATCTCAATTTTGCATAATCTGCGAGAGTTGTAAGTTTGTATTTTTTGGAAACTTTCCATAGCTTCGGCAGAAAGAAATAGGAAATAAAAAAAGCAATAATCGTATACGGAATCGCAAAGAAGGCAATGCTTCCACTTGAATAGGCTTGACTTGTTAACCCTAAAAAAGTATAGGCTGTATATAAATCCGCACCTACTAAGAGCCAAACTAACAATGGGCCAAAACGTCTCCCGCCGACAGACCATTCCTCTACGGAGCTTCTACTCGCTTTATCCCGTCCTGCTATAAATCCAATTAAAATAACTGATAGAACAATAAAACTTGTGATCAACAAAGCTGTTAAATTTCCTTGCATCATTTAAATTTCCCTTCCGACTTATCTAATTGATAAATCATATATGTACATAATGGAGTAAGTATCATCCCTAAAAGCAGCCAAAAATGAAAAAATGGCAATCCGATTATGAAAGGATGAATCCGATTAACAAAAGGTATTGCGCCGAGCATAAGGATAAATGGTATGACGATTAAAATGATCCTTAAGTTTTTTTTGCTCATATTTCCCCTCCTAAATTCGTTATTTATTTTATTGGAATAATATTATTTTAATAATATTAACATAATTTTTAAATATTGGTATAAGAATTAGTAGATTTTTTAGACTAATTACTTCATAACTTTCGATAAATAGTTATATTAAAAAAAGAAAAACCGCCTAATAAAGGCAGCTTGGTAAATTTTTCGTTTATCAATCATAATTTAAAAAGGTATAAGTCGCCTATCTAAAATAGGTCGATCATCTCGGCAAACAGTTTAACTAAATCTGTTTTAACAAATATTCACACACATTACTCGAACGAAGCTTAGCCGCTACATAAGGAGGCTGGACTCCTCTGGCGCCTTCAAGCGGAAGTCCGAGCCACAAAACTTTCCCGTCAATGATCACAAATGGAAAGGGAAAGCTCTCGTCCTGCCAGACATCGGAATTGCTCCACTTTCGTTTCGAAATAATCGTCAATTTTACTCGTTTTTCTCTATTTAATAACTGCTTAGTCCATTCTTCAGATAACTTGCTTCCCTCAGGCAAGGAGATGGTAATCGAAGACTTTGCCGATCTCAGGTCTTGAAAGACAGCTTCCAGTTTTCGCGCATGCATCCAGCTTAATTTTGGGTGTTGGTTGCGAATCCAGGAGCCAATTTCTTTCGTTGTAACGGTTTGTTTGTTCCTTACTTGATGGTCAACGAGTTGCCGCAGTGTTTTTCTTGGATAAACATGCTTTTCGATAAAATCTCTGTTGCTAACGTGAAGAAATTTTCCTTTCGTTCTCGTAATGGCTACGTTAATCAAACGTTCACTTTCCTTGCCAGTCAGCAGCATACCAGCCCGATCTTGCGGGGCACTATCAACCGTATCAAATATCATCACATCCCGTTCACTCCCCTGGAATCGGTGGACAGTAGCTGCAATGATATCCGCTTGGCCGCGCTCATTCTCATAAATCTCTTCCAACAACTGCTCCATAAGATTAGCCTGAGCACGGTATGGAGTTACATACCCGATCGATCTAGCTCCACCCAAGTACGCTTCATGAATCAATTGAAAAGACTGCAGCAGCTGCCATAGATTGAACCTGGAATTGGTTGCTTTATCACTAATACAATGCAGGCCCGTGAAACTCGTATCTATAAGCACGGCAGCTCGCTCTTTAAAAGGAGCAAGGCTTGTGATCTTATTTCTGCTTTTAGAGACACTTTCGTGATCGACAACCAGTGATTGATAGATGTACCGATTCGTAAAAGCCGAAATATCAGGGTGCATCCTCCGCTGTTCTTTTAATAAAAAAAGCTGCGGATGAAGCTTCTCTTCATTCAACCAATCCACCACTCCCGCCTTATGAAACACATCCTCTTTCAGCCATGTGGCCACAAGCGGATCCCGGCTTGCGGCAATCGGAGGCAACTGCTTGAAGTCGCCACAAATAATGACTCGCTTGCCCAAGGATGCGGCAAAAGCTGCCTGTGGAACATAGGCCATACTTGCTTCATCGAGGATGACTAGGTCATAATCCTGTTCATAAATAGCGCTGTCACTAGCCGCTTTTGCCAGTGTTGTGCCGACAATGAACGCCTCTTTGACTAACTGAACTTCTTCCTTCCGGACCTTTTCCAGCAGCCTGGCAATCTTCGTTTCTAGTTCCAGCAGATGATCCGAGTCTCGTTTACTGAAAGAATGGGCTAAATCTTGCTTTAAATGGCGCCTTTCTTCAATTAGTCTCTCTCTATACTGGGCAAGGAGCGGGTCCTGCTTTTCGATCATCAAATTTGTCGTAATGTCGAGATGGGCTGAAAGAGTATCCCCTATGTTCCCACCGTAGCGGAGCACATCCCCTTCTCGAAATCTTTTTTTCTTTTTAATAAAATCAGTCAGTTCCCCCATTAAGACATCAACAGCTTGATTGCTATGCGACAAAATCAATACTTTTTTCTTCTGAAAATATTTATTAGCTGCTGTTCTGGCCAAGGTGTATGTTTTACCGGTACCCGGGGGCCCCCAGACGAACGTAGCCGGATTGTATTTGGACCGCAAAACCAATTCATGGACATTACTCTGAATCTTTTCCTCAGGGTGTTTCGTTTCCATGGAAGGATTCATCAATCTCTTCACTCTCAGCCGCTTTTGTTTGTTTTTTTTGATTTCATCCAAGCGCTCGATTAATTGTTCAAGCAATTCCCAAGGATCATGTAGCAAATACGCATCCGGAATGAGGTCGCCAAAGTTCTGCTCTAAAGCAAGAATAATTCCCCTGCCCTCAGAGGAAAGTACCTTTCCACTAGTTTTCATCGTTCCCCATTCCAATTTTATGAAGGAACCAACGGGTATTCTTAATGAGATGGCTGTATCAAAATAGTAGCTATACGGGCCGTCATTTGATAATAGCCTTCCGTTTATGACAGAATAGCGGCTTCCGCCGAACTTCTTTAAGTGATTAATCTCTTGTTGGAGAGCTTGCTGCCATTCTTTGATGTGTGTTTTGGTTGTTGTCATTTGTTTCCCCTTGTTATTTACTACTCGTAGATAATTTCCAATTAAATCGTACTGGTTATTATACATTAAAATGATTGCCTCGAATGGTGAATCGCATGCGTATTTCGTATTGTAATCATTGGAAAAAAGCAGCTGTAACTTGAGCGAGGGTGTAAATCCTTGGGATATATGAGGTGTAGTTGTAAATAATATGAAGGTTAAGACATCAATTGAGGAGGAATTGTATGCAAACGAATCAACAAGCTAATAAGAATTTGGGGTCTGGTTCTAATATGCAATCAGGAGTTGCTGGAACGGATCCGCAGAAAGTAAAACAGGAAATTAGGAAAGATGTCAGTGAAGGGCAAGGGGCGATGACTTCACAGGAAGCTGGGGCGATGCGGGATTGAAAAACCACTCAATTTGAACTGCACCCCAATTGTGAACTGCACCCTAATTGTTAGACAAAAATCTAACTTCTGGGGTGCTTCTTTATGTCAAAATACTCAACCGAGTTTAAATTAAAAATAGTTAATCATTATTTTCAAACGAAATGTAGTAAACAAGCCTTTCTAAGATGTTTAATGTCGTTCGTAGTGATGTACAAAAGTGGATTGAATTACATTTACTACTATAATCACAAACGGATTAAGGCAAAACTAAAGG